>JAYUGZ010000732.1:0-1278 GCA_043767465.1 Cyanobacteriota bacterium | reverse complement strand
ATTATTTATTTCTTCTTTTCTTCTACCTTTCTTCCTTCGCGTCCTTAGCGCCTTCTTGCTTTTGTTAAATAAAGATTTTTAGCAGGAAAAAACAGTTTAAAAAATGTTTTCGTTCGATCGCTCGACGAGCAAATCCAAGATCGTCTGCACCAACTTATCGGGATCTAAAGGCTTAGAAAGATGGCGCCCGAACCCCGCAGCCAGGGCTTGCTGATAGTCAATTTCTCCAGCATAGGCTGTCAGGGCGATCGCAGGCACCAGTCCGCCTTGCTCTGGCGGCAGATCCCGCACCTGCCGCAGCAACATATAACCGTCGGTGTCGGGCATTCCAATATCGCTCAACAGCACATCTGGCACAGACTGAGTTAACACCGCCAAAGCATCGGCGGCGTTAGAAACTACTGTCACAGTTGCGCCACAATCCTCAAGCAGAAAAACCACCAAATCTCGCGCATCGACATCATCATCCACCGCTAACACCCGGATACCGCTCAAATTGAAGGTTGACTCCGGCGCCGTCTGGGCAGGAGTTGTCTCTGGTTGCACCGGCATCAGGGGTATCCTGACGGTAAATGTCGCGCCTTGTCCTTCGCCGGGACTGTCCGATTTGACTGTGCCGCCGTGGAGTTCGACAAGATGGCGGACGATCGCCAATCCTAAACC
Organism: Cyanobacteriota bacterium; assembly: GCA_043767465.1. Lineage (GTDB taxonomy): Bacteria > Cyanobacteriota > Cyanobacteriia > Cyanobacteriales > Microcoleaceae > Microcoleus. The sequence goes on along the minus strand of JAYUGZ010000732.1, from coordinate 615 downwards.
CAATCCGCCAAACTTGCGCGTGTACGTGCTGTCAGCTTGGCGGAAATAGTCGAACACGTAGGGCAGAAAATCCGGCTCAATGCCTTTGCCCGTATCAGTTACAGTAATTTTAGCGGCGTTGTCAATTCGATCCTCTTCGTTGGCGCAGCCCCCGTAGGGGCGGGCTGCGCTAACGAGCTTGACATCGATTTTGCCTCCAGGCGAAGTGAACTTGACAGCATTTGACAGCAGATTCCACATTACCTGCTGAAGTCTGTTCCCATCGCCCAACACCCGGCCGATATTTAGTGCAAATTCAGTGTTGATTTGAATCGATTTAACTTCCGCTGACAGACGCACCGTTTCGATCGCCGCGCCGATCGCCCCGACCAAATCCACAGGTACAATATTCAAGCTGACTTTGCCTTGCAAAATCCCCGACACGTCGAGCAAATCTTCGATTAGCTGGGTTTGCAGTTTGGCGTTGCGCTCGATCGTTTCTAGGGCATAACGCTGCTTTTCGGGTGTCAGAGAGTTCGATCGCAGCAGCTTAGACCAGCCCAGAATCGGGTTTAAGGGAGTCCGCAATTCGTGGGACAAAACAGCCAAAAATTCGTCTTTGACGCGGTTAGCGCG
>JAYUGZ010000731.1:0-1279 GCA_043767465.1 Cyanobacteriota bacterium | reverse complement strand
AGCGATTGGTAGTCAAAAATGGGGACAAACTAGATTTAGGAAACGGCCACATTATCGAATTTGTATCGGCCCCGAACTTGCACTGGCCTGATACTATGTTCAGCTACGACAGCAAAACTCAAGTGCTGTTCACCTGCGATGCTTTCGGAATGCACTACTGTTCTGATAGCACCTACGATGACGATTTAGCAGCGGTTGCGGAAGATTACCACTTTTATTATGAGTGTTTGATGGCTCCGAATGCTCGATCGGTCTTGGGTGCAATGAAGCGGATGGAAAGCTTGGGTGAAATCGGTACAGTAGCGACCGGTCACGGGCCGCTGCTACGCTACAACGTAGCCGAACTCACCGGGCGCTACAAAAAGTGGAGCCAAGAACAAACTAAGGCGGAAACTACAGTAGCAGTATTCTACACTTCCGACTACGGTTTTAGCGATCGACACAGCCAGGCGATCGCCCACGGAATCACCAAAACCGGTGTCGCCGTAGAAATGATGGACTTGAAAATCGCCGACTTACAAGAAGTTCGCGAACTTGTGGGTACAGCCGCTGGTATCGTGATTTGTTCGCCACCGAGTATCGGCGCTGCGGCGGAGAATGCCGAAGCCGCCATCAACACAATTTTAGTAGCTGCTAACAACAAACAATCCTTCGGTTTGTGCGAATCCGGTGGCGGCGATGACGCATCAGTTTACCCGCTGCGAAACAAGTTCAAAGAGTTGGGTTTAAAAGAAGCATTTCCCAACATTTTAATCAAAGACACACCAACAGACACAATTTATCAACTTTGTGACGAAGCAGGCACCGACTTAGGACAGTGGCTGACACGGGACAAAGCTGTTAAACAGATGAAATCCCTCGATAGCGACCTCGATAAAGCATTAGGAAGAATCAGTGGCGGACTGTATATTATCACTGCTCAAAAAGGCGAGGTTAGCAGTGCTATGTTGGCTTCTTGGGTAACGCAAGCTAGTTTTAAACCGCTGGGTTTAACAATAGCAGTTGCGAAGGATCGGGCGATCGAATCGATGATGCACGCGGGAGATAAATTTGTTCTCAACGTGCTAGAAGAAGGCAACTATCAAACCTTGATGAAGCACTTTTTAAAGCGTTTTGCTCCAGGTGCTGATCGATTTGCCGGAGTTAAAACTCAGCCTGGTAGTAATGGTTCTCCCATTCTGACAGATGCTTTGGCATACATGGAGTGCGAAGTAGTCAGCCGGATGGAACTTTCGGATCATCATATCGTATATGCGACTGTGGATAGTGGCCGCGTATC
>JAYUGZ010000730.1:0-1281 GCA_043767465.1 Cyanobacteriota bacterium | reverse complement strand
TCCGGGCTCGTTCTTCTTCCGTGTCGTCCCACCTGCGCCCGATAAATCGTTTGATGCTGTAAACAGTATTTACAGCATTAGTTACAGCTTGCCGCTTGGCTAGTTGACCTACTAAGCGATCGCCCGCCTTGCCAAATCCTACGATGCTCGGAGTTGTGCGGCCGCCCTCAGAATTGGCGATCACGACTGGTTTACCGCCCTCCAATACAGCTACACAACTGTTGGTCGTGCCTAAGTCAATTCCAATAATTTTTCCCATAGCGCCTCATAAAACTTTGTGGGATGTTTGGAAACTTCCAACTACAAGTTGGGGGATCAAAAACGACTCAGCTTGTTTTAACAAGCATCACCTGGCTAGATTTTTAGGAAACAAACTTGATATCTTAATCCCATATCAAAGACGGGCAAGTCGATTTTAGATTTGAGATTTTAGATTTGAGATTTACTCCCAAAGATGAATCTGGGAGCTTAAACTTTGGTCTAAAATTTTGGGAGCATCCACTTCTGGCGTCGGGGGTTTGTACCCGTTTTTGGACTGGTTAAAGCATTTTTCAGAATTTGTTGAGAGAGCGCTGACCAGAAAGAATTGGTTTAAAGCCGGAACCCTGATCGGGGAGAAATTAAAAGAAGACTCTTGATTACTCCAATCCTCTTCCTTCTAGGTAGAGGTCGCACTCAAGCAGTCAACTGTCAACTGAATGACCTGCTTTTACTCCTGAGTTAAGAAGTTGGTGAGTCTGCCGCCTTCGGCCCCCCGAATTCTCTTCGGGGGTCAGCGACTTAGAGCAATAGAGTAGCTGGTCTCCCGATTAAATTTCCGAACTCTCGGGATTTTCATCTGAGGCTACCACAGATATCCCAGGCGCTGCAACTTTCACTTTGGCGTGCCGCAAGACGCGATCGCCCAGAATGTAGCCGCGTTCTAGTTCTTGGATGATTGTTCCTTCCTCGTGTTCGTCAGTGGGCTCGCTGAGGAGAGCTTCGTGGAGGTTGGGGTCAAACTGTTCGCCTTCGGGGCGCATCGGAGAAACCCCGATTTGCTTGAGACCATCTACCATTTGCTTGTAAACGCTTTGGTAGCTTTTGTGAATGTTCATTTCGCCGTCGTTTTGTGGCTTAATGTGCGATCGAGCGCGCTCGAAATTGTCGATCACCGGCAACAGGGGCTTAATCGTGCCGCACCTTGCCTGTAAATCTAACTCTTCTTTTTCCTTTTGGGTGCGCCTGCGGAAGTTATCAAAATCTGCTGCTAGGCGGAGATTTTGATTTTTCAGGTCTTCT
>JAYUGZ010000729.1:0-1283 GCA_043767465.1 Cyanobacteriota bacterium | reverse complement strand
TGTGGGCAAAAAATAAGGCAAATTTCTCGGTGGCGTTTACGGAAGATGCTGCGGATCAAACTTTGCTGGCCGCTATTGAAAAAGAGTTGGCTTTTACGAAGTATCAGACTTTCAGCAATCTCTGTAAGCAAGCTTTGTGGCAGTTTTTGTCTGTATCTGAGTCTGCTAGCTCTACAGATAGCTCTCAGCGGTTGGAACAGCGTATTGCTGAACTTGCGGTGAAACTTGCTGAGTTTGAGCGCAATGTTTCTGCTGAGGAATTAGGCCGTTTGGAGGGACTGGAACATCACCTGAGTCAATTGGGCGCGCAGTTGGATCAGTTGCAGGGGAGTGTTGACAGTAACTTTGCTCGAGTTTCTTTTGCCCAAGTTTCAAAAGTAGTAGAGCCTGACTCGATTGAGTCTGAGTCTGTGGTTGACGATCGTGTAGTTTCTGATGCTGAGGTTGCTCCTTATCGGGAATCCGATCCGTTGTTGGAGCGTTTAAGTTCTTTGTTACCGCAAGATTTCTAGAATGAGGTAGAGCAAGGCTAAAAAGCCTTGAGATGCGATCTTAGTAGCCCACTGTTGGCAGCGGGGACTGAATCAATAAACAACGCGATCGCTCTTTTGAAAAAAAGGGCGATCGTTTTGTTATATAAATTCCGGTTGCATCGGAATTTATACCGGAAATCAGGACACGGCAGTGCCGTGTCCCTACAATAAATCACGGCGCAAGAAACGGCACTGCCGTGTCCTCTATATCATTCCGGCCCAGCCGGAATTGATATCAGTTGTCTTTTGAGTTTTGTCTGTGGTTACAAATTACCAATTACCGATTAGCAATTACCATTATTCTATTAGTCCTAATTTTTGCAATCGCGAACGAATGGCCCCAGATTGTCTCTGAAATTTCTTTGCTAATTCACCAATTTGTTGACCGCTAGCATATTCATTCTTCAACTTCTCGTCTTCTTCCCGAGTCCATTTGACATAAGCTCTGGGATACTTCTGGCGAATTTTCTCAACATCGTAGGTTTTAGGTATAACGGCCTTATTTTGACCGGCAGAACTCTCTGGTTGAGAATTGCGATCGCCCACAGCTTCTTGTACCCGGTTGGGAATAGCAGCAATTTCTTCAGCTAGCCGCCCTAAAGCATCATCAACTTTTTGCTGAAGTTCTGTTAGCTGCCGCTGCTGCAAATTTCCCCACTGCGGCAGTTCGTTGATAAACTGCTGCAAATCGAGCATGATTGCTGTCAAAGTTTCGACTTGTGCTAACTCCGGGCGCTGTTTGAATTGGCG
>JAYUGZ010000728.1:0-1285 GCA_043767465.1 Cyanobacteriota bacterium | reverse complement strand
CAATCTGCCTGCATCTGCGGTCAAAAAAACTCTCCTAAAATTACCATGCAAACCCTAAATTCTCCCAGCGACACAACCACCGCAACCGCACCAGTAATTTCAGTTAAAAACTTAAATCATTACTTCGGTCAACGTTCTCTCAAAAAACAAGCCTTATTTGATATTAATCTAGATATCAACCCTGGGGAAATAGTAATTATGACGGGGCCCTCTGGTTCGGGTAAAACAACTCTATTGACGATGTTAGGTGGTCTGCGTTCGGCTCAAGAAGGCAGTCTCAATATTCTCGGTGAAGAAATACGTGGCGCTAGTAAAAATCAGTTAACTAAGTTGAGAAAGCAAATTGGTTATATTTTTCAAGCGCATAACTTGATGACGTTTTTGACGGCTAAGCAAAATGTGCGGATGTCTTTGGAATTACATAAGGAAATGCTGAATCAGAATATGGATGCTTTGTCAATATCAATGTTGGAAGCTGTGGGTTTGGGCGATCGCGTCAATTATTACCCTGAAAATTTATCGGGAGGACAAAAACAAAGGGTGGCGATCGCCCGCGCGTTAGTCAGCCGTCCTAAAATAGTCTTAGCGGATGAACCTACGGCTGCTTTAGATAAACAATCCGGGCGAGATGTGGTGGAGATCATGCAGACACTAGCAAAGGAACAAGGCTGTACGATTTTGCTAGTGACGCACGACAACCGGATTCTGGATATTGCCGATCGCATTATCTACATGGAAGACGGGCGTTTAGTGACAAATTTAGCCGATCAACCTTAATCAGATATTCACGCTTGCCGGGCCTACAGCCTCGATCGCAGCTTCCAGGGCGATCGACACATGAGTCCAATGAGTGCCCCCTTGACAAAAAGCCACATAGGGTTCCCGCAACGGCCCATCCGCCGAAAACTCCGACGTACTCCCATCAATAAAAGTACCCCCAGCCATCACCAACTGACTCTCGTACCCCGGCATCGGCGCCGGTACCGGGTCTAAATACGAACCCACGGGAGAATTTTGCTGCACCGCCCGACAAAAAGCAACTAACTTCTGGGCCGAACCAAATTCGATCGCCTGAATCACATCCCTGCGCCTCGCCAGAGGAATCGGATTAACCCGATAACCCAACTTATAAAAAACATAAGCCGTCAAATGATTGCCCTTGATCGCCTCTCCGACAAACCCAGGGGCCAAAAACAAACCCTGAAATAGCAAGCGATTTAAATCAAAAGTTGCGCCTCCGCTGCTGCCAATTCCCGGCGCTGTCAAGCGACAAGTTGCCGCTTCC
>JAYUGZ010000727.1:0-8517 GCA_043767465.1 Cyanobacteriota bacterium | reverse complement strand
TCCCACCACGATTTGATCAGTGAGAACAGGAGGAATAGAAATAGAATGCGAGCTAATAGTTCTGGCATCTTGCAATATTCTGGGTCTTCATAAATTAGTACAGAAGTTGGGAAACGAGCGCGAATTTAGCGGAGGGAGGAGATACGGGCATCGGGAGTTTTTTAACTTTCGCCGATCGCGCAGTCCGATCGCTACGCCTCTAATCGCCCATTAATGGGACAAACGTGGACTCAGCATACAACAGAAAACCTTGGCACCTCAAAAGTGGTCATTCTTTTTGGCATACCTGCTGGCATCACAGGATAGAGGCTATTGATATTGTTCTGTGAAGACCCGCCTCAATGGGGCGTTTCTTGGGGATAAATCCCCCTCGGATTTCTCCGGTAATGTTTTCCTCGTCAATGTTAGCGAGGCTTGTCGTGCCGGAAACACTTCCTTAGCTAAATAGAGATGTTTAATCTCCGGCGACATAGCTACAGGCTGGAAAGCACCCGTAGGTGTCGTGACCTTACTAACGTAGCCTGGTTAAAGACTTAGACTGGCTATCTTGTCCACTTTTGTCCAGTGTTTAGCGGATAGCACTTATCCTGATGCTCGATTCCGGTCAGCTATCAACTATTGGTTGCAGGCGAATGAGCCCGCTACTTCCAGTTACAGATTGCTGAGAGTTAATTGGTAATTGATAATTGGTAATGATTGATTGGTAATTGGTAATGGATCGAGTACAGGCAGGTGGAATTAGCAATTCAAACCTGCTTTCTGCTGCCTGTTTTTTTTCCCATTACCTGTTACCCATTCACCAATCCCCATTTATCGGCGTTTCAGTTGATTCCGAATTGCCTGCGTTACCGTTTGAATTACTTTAACACGAGCATAATACTTGTTATCGGCCGCGATTGGTGTCCAGGGAGCAGCCGGGGTACTGGTGCGCTGAATCATTTGATTCACCGCCACTTCATAAAAATTCCACTTTTGGCGATTCCGCCAATCTTCGTCGGTGAGTTTGTATTGTTTAAATGAATTGTTTTGGCGCTCTGTAAACCGCTTTAGTTGCTCGTCAGGACTGATGTGCAGCCAGAATTTAACTAAGACACAACCGAAACTGGTGAGTTGCTCCTCAAATTCGTTGATTTCCTGGTAAGCTCGGCGCCATTCGGGTTCGGCGGCAAATCCTTCGACTCGCTCGACGAGAACTCTACCATACCAACTGCGATCGCAAATGCTGATTTTACCAGCAGTCGGCAACCGCCGCCAGAACCGCCACAGGTACTGGTGAGCTTTTTCTTCGTCTGTCGGGGCCGCAAAGGCATTAACCGTGTAACTGCGGGGGTCTAGGACATCCGTCAAGCGTTTGATCGCTCCTCCTTTGCCGGCGGCATCCCAACCTTCAAACAGCACTAACACGGGGACTTGCTCTTCGTCAATGCTTTGTTGCAGTTTGCCAAAACGGGTTTGTGCTTCGCGAAGTTCGAGTTTGTATTCGTCTGGCGACAGCGATTGAGTTAAATCTACTTGGGCGAGCAAATCCGGTTCGGTGGATTGCAATCTTTCTTGAGGCGGCAACGGAACGGGTGCAGATTGCGTCGGGAGTCTGTCTAGGGCTTCTGTAAGTGACGCTGCCATTTGCGTTAAAACTTTGACTCTCGCCCAGCGCTGACAGTCGCCTTCAACTAGCGTCCAAGGTGCGGGGCCCGTGCCGGTTTGAGTTACCATTTCTTCGGCCAAAGCTGTGTATTCTTCGTATTTTTTGGCTTGTTTCCAGTCTTCGGGTCGCACTCGCCAAGCTTGTAAGCTGTCGTCTTCGAGTTTTTTGAGTCGGTGTTTGAGTTCTTTTTTGCTCAGGTGAATCCAAAATTTGGCAATTGCCGCGCCGTCATCTACCATCTGCCGCTCGAAGGCGTTGATTTGTCTGATGACTGTCGGTACTTCTGCGTCGGAGAGTCGTGAGAACAACCGGTCTTCTAAAACATGAGTGTACCAACTGTGATAAAAAAAGCCAATCCGCCCTCGCGCCGGCAGTTTTTGCCAAAACCGCCACAGAAAAGGATAGCCCATTTCTGCATCTGACGGCGGCCAAATCGGGTGTACGGCAAACCCGCGCGGGTCCATGTAACCCACCATTTTTTTGACCAGGGCGCCTTTCCCCGCAGCCGCCCAGCCTTCGAGGACAATGATTGCAGGCAGTTTTTTTTCCCAGCAGGTTTGTTGGAGCGATCGCAACTGCTGCATCAACACTTCAATTTTGGCATCATAGGTTTCTTTATCCAGGGAAATATTTAAATCGAGGTTGTCGAGCATATTGACCTCATACAAATCCGAGAAAGCAGTTTAACGTTAGTTTAACGTTTGGATAAAATTAAATCTTCAAGTGCCGCAAAAAGTTATAAAAACTACAGTTACGGCCGGTTATAAGCGCGATGCTGCTGTCGCCTAATCCAGGCTCCCGTTAATACTAACAAAACTCCCCTCACATCAAACTTGCCAAAAAAAACCTCAGCGGTTATAGTTGAAATAGGGAACTTTTTAGTAAGTTTAACTTCTTCCCTCCCCCAAGTGGGCGAGTTAACAGGAGCAGCAACAAATCCCTGAAACAGGATTTATTGTAAAACAGAGCAAAAGTAAAAATCAACTACCCGGTGGGGGTGAAAACTTCTTTACTTAGCTGCATCAAATTTATTTAAACAACAGTTACTCAAGCACCAGCCTTGATAACTTCGAGGGCGCTGCTTGCGAACATTGGGCGCTCCTCGGGCATGAAACTCAAATACAAAACTAGCCCAAAAGGGCAAACCAATTTTTATGATTGCGCTATGAGATAAAACCTGAAAGCCTGGGTGATATTAAACAGGTTTCTGAGTTTTATCAACACCATTCTCAACAACTAAAAGCATTTGAGGTGCGGGCTAAGATTAGCCGCCCCACAATAATACTTGTTTCTTGTGAAACAGGCATCCTGCCTGTTACTGACATTTGTGCCAAATGTCCGAATTGCTGTACTCGTTTGCCAATACCCATTAACAGGAACAATCCGAAATTACGGATTGCAAAGTTTTCTATGAATATCTTGACAACACGCTCCTACAAAGGCGAAACTGACTGGTGCGCGATCGCAAACTTAATCGATGCTTGCGAAGCAGTAGATAGACTCGGCGAAGAAGTATCCGCCAGCGAACTCAAGCTTGTACTCGATGCCCCCAAACTTGACAAAGCCCGCGACGTACAGTTGTGGGAAGACGGAAACTACAGACTAATTGGTTTAGCACTCCTAGATATGCCCGATTCCCAGGATGAAATAGAAGGCTGTCTCTGGTTTTACGTGCATCCAAACGCGCGCGGCGGAGATTTGGAAAAAGATCTCATTAAATGGGGCGAAAAGCGGTTGGGCGAAGTCGCCAAAGAACGGAATTTGCCCGCGAAATTGCGCACCTACAGTCGCGAAGATGAAAGCGACTGGATGCGGCTGTTAGAGAAACAGGGCTTTGAAGTCGATCGCTATTTTCTCACAATGGCGCGATCGCTCGCTGAGCCCATTCCGACACCCGAATTTCCCGCAGACTTTGCGCTGACGCACGTCTCGGGAGAAAAAGACATCCAACCCTGGGTAGAAATGTTCAACCAATCATTTATCGATCACTGGAACCACCACGATTTAACTGCCGAAACCGTGCGATACTGGATGCAAGACGAGAATTATCAGCCAGAATTAGATTTAATTGCTGTTTCGGGCGATCGTAAATTTGCAGCATTTTGCGACTGTCAAATCAAACCCCAAAAAAACTCCCGCAGCGACACCAAAGACGGTTGGATTGAATTGTTGGGTACGCGGCGCGACTTTCGGAAAATGGGATTAGGAAAAGCGATGCTGTTAGCTGGTTTGCACACCTTAAAAGCAGCGGGCGCAAATACTGCTAAACTCAGCGTCGATGCTGACAGTTTGACAGGCGCGACAAAGCTTTACAAATCAGTCGGTTTCCGCCCAATGGAAACTTGGCTATCGTGGGCAAAAGCCGTCTAAACTGATACTTGAGAATTGCAAATTACTCGTTACCAGGCTCTGCGACAGTAACGCAGATCCAGAGGCTCTGCCTCTCTCGGCGCAAACGAGGCAGAGCCTCTGGATCGGGGTTCCCAGGCTGGAGCCTGGGAACCAGTTAAAACCGCTCACTCTTCAACCCTTGGCAATGCGCGTGAGTGTTTGTATAGACGCGGTTTCAACCGCCCGGTCTTCTACAAACCTCGTTCGCTTTGTTTTGTCACCTCAACATAAATATGTTCTAAACGCACCGGATACCGAGCAATTGAATCAATAGAAATTCCATCAAACAGCAAAATAATCTCTTTTAATTCCAAACATTCCGGCAGCCAAAAAGCCAAATCACTACCGTAGCGGCGGGGAATAAAACTGTATTCTGCTGCGCGGGCGATCGCCTTTTCTTCTTCCGCAGTTTTAACCACAATAATTTCCTGAGCCGGAATCAGTTTTTGCAACTCCTCCAAACTGCCCTCAGCCACAATACTACCATTCTTTAAAATTCCAATTCTCTGACACAAACGCTCAGCTTCATCCAACAAATGAGTTGTCAGTAAAATCGTAATTCCTTCCGATTGCAAGCGCTGAATTAACTCCCAAATTTCATAACGAGCTTCTATATCTAAACCCGTTGTCGGTTCATCTAAAATTACTAATTTAGGCTGGTGCACCAAAGCCACCGCAATATTCAAACGGCGCTGCATTCCTCCGCTCAAAGTTTCCACCGGACTTTTAGCTCTATCTATCAAATTTACTGCCTTTAAACATTGGTCTACTTGATAGCGCCGCTGTTTGCGATCTAAACCATAAATTTGAGCAAAAAAATTGAGATTTTCTGCGCAGCTAAGGCTTTTGTAAAGCAAATTTTCTTGGGGTGCTACACCTATTAACGGTTTAGTGGATTCCGAAACAGATTCGCCATTGATGGAAACTTTGCCGCTGTCGGCATTTAGCAAATTGCATAAAATATTGATAGTTGTAGTTTTTCCCGCCCCGTTTGGCCCCAGCAAACCATAAATTTCGCCAGCTTGAATGTGCAGTGTTAAATCTTTAAGCACTGAACGTTCGCCATAAGACTTATTTAGCTTTTCAATTTGCAGCAAGGTTTAAAATCTCCCTAAGTTTATATTGTACGATCGCGCACGGGTAGCCACAAACGGGTTTTTTGCGACAATATTTCGCTTTAACCCACAGATTCGGTAAAAAAACCTGGTTTCTTTGGTCTTAGTTAAAGTCTTCTTTCCGTGTTCAACATCCGCCGATAAGACAGCCACCCTGCCACTATCATTAAAATAGCAAATATTAATAAAAACCAGAAGTGCGATTAAATATCCGCAAAATCTTTGCCGTTAGCCCACACGCCCATCAGCGCTTCGTTCATATGATAAATTGGATTGTACTGGGCGAGATCCAGCAGGGTTTTGGGAAACAGCGCAGTCGGCAAAAATGCGCCTCCTAAAATCAACAAAGGAACGCCGAAAGCTGCTACTAGCGAGTTGACATCTTCGGTGCGCCTCGCAAACTGCGTGCCCAGAATAAAGCCCACGCCTACGTAAGATACAATGCTGAGCAGAATAATCGCGCATCCTAACAGAATAGATCCTTGGAATTGTGCTCCTAAACACGCTGCGATCGTGTATACTAAAATTACCTGACCGATGCCGATGCAACTGTGAGCTAAAAAGATTCCTAAAAAGTAGGAAGTGCCGCTCAGGGGGGAAACAAATAGGCGTTTGAGAGTATGTTGTTCTCGCTCTGACACTACCGTGGCTACGCTGCCGCCGAGACAGCTAAAAAATAAAGCGGCTCCTACTAAGCTTGCGGGTGCTGCACTTTCAAAGGCTTTTGCTGTGGTGAGATTAGCGCGTTCTTTTAAAATTAAACCGTTGATTAGCAAGATGGAAATTGGGAAAATACTCCACAATATTAAGCTGCGCCGCCGCCTTCCCAATTCTATTAAAATTCGCTGCGCTACTGCGAGGGTTTCGTACCAGTATTTCATAGAGATTATGTTAGCATTGTTAGAATTGGGAATTCATATCAAGCCCGCAAACAACTAACACAATCAAATTGGTTCGCAGCATCGGACTTTAGTCCGCATAAATCCGAGGACTAAAGTCCGAACGATCAAACCTTGTTGATGGCGTTAAATTTGCCGGACATGATACGATCATTGATAATGAAGCCACGGCATATCATATCATAGAAATACCAAGAATGTTAAATCTGAATAAAAAAACCCGGGCGGGCGGGTTTTGTGATTTTAGCAACATAAAGTTTTAATTTTTTGCTGTCTGTCGCTGCGCTTATTTAATACTAAAATTCGTACCTCTGTAGCATCCTTGAAAAGAAGTTAAACTTGTGCTGTTTATCTGTTCCAATTTAGTCACGAGGGAGGGAGTATTGGGACTTTCAGCGGTAGCACCCCACTTGTAGATAAAGTCGCCGATATAGTTTCCGGTTTTTTCGTAGCTGTGCTCTTCGATTGGGATTCCCGAAACTCCCGAAACAGTTTGGTGATGGTATCCGTTAACAATGATTTTTTCGATCGCAGTTCCGGGTGCTACAGTTATATTCCAGTTGGCCGGTTCGTAGGCTGAAAGTGCGAGAATTATCGGCTTGTTTCGGCGTTCTACTTTGATTTCGATACTTTTTGCTCTATTTCCGTTCCCGTGCTCGGCAGTAGCCTCGTAAACGCCGATTAAATGAAGTTCTTTATCTCCGCTTGACGAACCAACATAGGCTGAAAAATCGTCGGAACCGCCAATCCCGCAGTTGGCGGCTGAACTAATCGGGGAAATAAAAGTGGTTTTTTCGGCGAGTTTCTGCTGCACCGCCGGCAGTACCCACAATCCGGTTCCGACTCCTAAAGCACCTATTAAAGCGGCGGCAATTCCGAAGGGAATGGCGTTTGTCAGGTGGCGAAAGGCTGTTGTTGCGGTTAGTTCAGATAGCGTTTGCGGCCAATTTTTCGGATTTGGTCGATCGGCATTTCCGCCATCTAGACAAGCTAACAAAGCTAAACTTTCCGGCTGTTCCAGCAGACTTTGCACTGCTTTCCCTTCGCCGACGTAGAGATTTCGAGTTTCGGTGTCCAAAAGCAGCCAGTAGCGATCGACCTCAGCAAAGTTGTAATCTTGTACCGCAGGCTGAACTAAATCGTGCTGCAAAAACACCAACCAAGCCATATTGTTGCCAGTCCCGACTGTTTTGCCGTCACTGCAAATAATTTGGTCGATGTCGGGTTCCCACCGCCAAGCTACCCAGCGACTGTCTCCTCGATAGCCGAGGGATTTTTCGAGTTGCCGATGAGCGGTTATTCCTAAGCGTTGAACTAAGTTTGACACAGTAGGTCTCCTCAAGTGCGTTAGCGAAGCCCTCGAAGAGGATCGCCACTACAAAATCTTAGCTTAACTCATCCGGCGATCGTTCAAAAAGTGCCCGTGCCGTTGCCCGTTCCACTGTTGGGAGACAAATTGTTGGTGGGATTGGTATTCGGCGAAGTTCCCGGATTGAAATTATTCTGATTGGTATTCGGCGAATTTCCCGGATTGGGATTATTCTGATTGGTATTCGGCGAATTTCCCGGATTGGCATTATTGGGAGTGGTATAAGGCGAACTTCCCGGATTCAGATTATTCTGATTGGTATTCGGCGCAGTTCCCGGATTGGTATTGTTGGGAGTGGTATTCGGTGAATTTCCAGGATTGGAATTGTTGGGATTGTTGGGATTGGTATTCGGCGAACTTCCAGGATTGGAATTGTTGGGATTGTTGGGATTGGTATTCGGCGAATTTCCAGGATTGGAATTGTTGGGATTGTTGGGATTGGTACCCGCAGGAGTAGTTATCGGGGTGCCGGCAGCATCTCTGGTGACACTGTTGGGGTTCGGAGCTGCACCCGGATTGGCTGCATTGGGGTTATTTCCAGGAGCATTGGCGGGGTTGCCGGCAGTCGGAGCAGTGTTTCGGGGAGCAGCGTTGGTGCCGCACAAGCTGACTAAATCAAAAGTTGTGCCGCCTGTGGTTTCGATGAAGCAAACTGGCACGTTTACTTGGGGGTTTGAGGCTCTAGGAAAGTCGGCTGTGTTCGGCATGGGACGGCTAAAGGCAACTTCAGCCATCAGGGGGGTCAAGGCAGCCGATAGAGCGGCTACGAGGCGCAATAATCTCATCAGCACTTCCTCAAATGTTGTATTTTATTTGCTCCAGTATTGCTGATAAACTGCAAAATGTCCTGAGTCTAAAAGCCGATATTTTGGATTACTGCTTCTACTGCGGCGCTGGCTGCAACATCTCGCGCACGCAGAAAGTACACTTAGAAAAAGCTGAGAGTGCCACAGTCGCGTCCTCTGACAAAATCATTTGACTCCTGTACCCGTCCTCTGAGGGTTCTCGAAATACGTGAAGTTGGCGTTCGTTGAGATCTAGCACCCAAAAATCGTCTATTTTTGAGCTAGCATATATTTTTCCTTGAATCTCGCAGTC
>JAYUGZ010000726.1:0-1286 GCA_043767465.1 Cyanobacteriota bacterium | reverse complement strand
ATTGCCCAGAGGATTGCCAGATTGTCGAATTCCTCACCGTTGCTAATTATGATTACTTTAAACAATTGCGGGAGAGCGATCCCAAAGCTTACAGGCAGAAAAAGCAAGAGATCTTAGATTCGATCCTCGATGTTGTGGAAAAACACTATGTGCCGAATTTCAGGCAACACATGGTCTTCGATATTACGGGCAGCCCGACTACCAATGAACGCTATTGCTGGTGTCCAGAAGGGAATTCTTACGGTTCCATTCTGACCCCACGCAATGTAGGTCTAGGGCGATTGAATCACGAAACTTCTCTCAACCAGTTCTATTTCTGTAATGCCTCATCTGGCTATCCAGGCTTTGCTGGCACAGTTTGGACGGGAGCAATACTGTATCAACGATTATCCGGTGACGTGATTTTAGACGACTAAATAGACGATCGCACATTACTTACATTCATCAATTTAGGAGTCAACTATGAGAATTGCTGTAATTGGAAGTGGAGCCAGTGGCATGGCTACAGCCTATCTACTCGATAAACAAGGGCATCATGTCACCGTGTTTGAACGACAGCCCATCCTCGGCGGACACATTCGGACGCTGAACAAGAACGTCAAACCCAATCAGTCCCCTTGCGATGAGGTATTGGAAGCTGGAGTGCTCGAATTTCCAACTGTGTTTTACAACTTTATCGCGCTGATGCAAGATCTAGATGTAGAAATAGAACCCGTCAATATTGGTTCGGCGATGTTTCTCAAAGATGGCAACCACTTTCTATCGGCAGTAACGATCGAAAAGAACTTCGCAGGTCTACACGGGCTGATCGAAAAGTTACGCCTCGATGCCATCTATGCCCGTTCCGTTGGATTGTGGTTGAGAACGCAATTTGCTAACTTGCCAGATCTCGCCAATCGGCCGCTGTCGGCATACTTAAACGGCTTTGAGATCCGCGATACCTGGCTGAAGTTGGTGGTGATGTATAGCTATTCGATCCCATTTGAACTGATTGATGATTTTCCAGCAGAGTTGGCGATTCCCACTTTACGCGACTATCTCGCGGTCAACTGGGTCAGGGTTAAGGGTGGCGTTTATACTTACATTGAAAAAATTCTGGAGCGATTTAAGGGTGAGATCGTGCTGAATGTCGAGATCGATCGAATTGTCCGAAGTCCTGATGGTGTCAAAATCATGCGCTCTACAGGTGAAATTCAGGAGTTCGATAAAGTGGTGTTTGCCACGCCCCCCGACCAAGTGATGGCGTTATTAGCCGACCCGACAGATGCTGAAACTAAACGGTTTTC
>JAYUGZ010000725.1:0-8530 GCA_043767465.1 Cyanobacteriota bacterium | reverse complement strand
TTAGGACAATGGGGAATCTCTATTGTCATATCACACTATGGTAAACACTTCTCTCTAATAGTAACTTACTCGATCCTTTCCTTCAGGGCACTACCGTTGAGTGAAAGTGCTGTGGCGGGCACAGTCATTAATTAGGATCTCAGAAACCGGGTTTTTGCGACAATACTGCGTTGAAGACGGCAGATTAAGTAAAAACCCGGTTTCTTTGTCGGAGTGAGTAAGTTGAGATTGATTTAGGTGAAAGGTCGATTTTTTTTCTCATTTATGGTATTGTAAAACTTAACAATGACAGCCACAATCTTGTTGGGGTAAAAAATGGGAAGCAATCTTACTGACGTAATAGATCGCTGGGCATCTCTACCAAGTAACTACTCAGAAGCCGATCTGGGAATGAACTTAATGCCCTTGATCTGGGATGCTATAGGTCTTAACTTCAATCAGATAACAACAGGAAATTTAGGTGCTGGAGCAGGCTTAAAACCAGATTACTTAATATATAACAAATTAAACGAGCCACCTAGAATAGTTGTTGAAATTAAAAAGCGTACTCAATTATTTTATAACGCTCCAGAGCAAGGGTTTTCCGATTTTTGCCAGCCGCAGCAGCTTTATAAACAGGCGGTAGGCTATCCCAGTAATAAAAATAATAATGGAATTAAGCAGTACCTCGACAATACAAAAGTCTCCCTTGAGTATCTAGCTGCTTACGGATGGGTATTTAATGGTGACTTCTTTCAAGTTTGGCGGCGAGTTGACGGGCTGGTTTTCCCTTTAACTCCCGTGCTAAAAGTGACAGCAGCAAATTTTCATAAGCTTTTGCATCAATTAGAGTATTGCTTGACTACTCAGCGGGCTTTGGTAACAGCTATTTGGAATCAGAAAGGAGGCGTAGCAAAGACAACTAATACCATCAATCTAGGCGCAGCACTAGCTACAGAAGGCAAGAAAGTTTTGCTGATTGACTTAGACCCGCAAACTGATTTAACCAGAGGGCTGAAAGCCAGAATTATAGTTAAAGATTGCTTGCAAAAGTGTAGTAATAAACTTCAAATTAATGACCACAAAAGCGTCAAGGATATTTTGATCGATGCCGTTCACATCCGCAAGTTCAAGACAACTGATGGCCAGCATTTTTCCTTGTCAGTTTTGCCGATAGAGGAGAACGAATTAAAAAACTTTAAGAAAGAAAGTGTAGACTTTCCAGACAGGCTAAAAAGGTCATTTATCGAGAAAATGATTAAACTACTTAGTGACGACTACGACTACGTATTCATTGATGCTTCACCTACAATAGATGTCTTATCAGTGGGAATGCTTGCTTCTTGCGACACTGTTTTAATTCCTGTGGATTTTGACAAAAAATCACTGCATCATGCAGGAGGAGTTGACAAATTTATTCCTAGATTGAGAAATGCGAGGGTTGAGAAGGGGGAATTCCCTGTTGCTCCCTGGAACCTGGGTTTAGTGTTTAGTAATTGTCCGGCTGAAAAGGGCAATATCCTCCAGAATCACATCAACGAGACAATTAAAGAACTAAAATTTACTGGAAAACCATACAAGACTGAGTTGAAAATTTACGCTCAGACTAAAGTTGCAGAATTTTCACAAGTCCCAGTAATTTGCTGGCACAAATCCCCCATTACTAAACTATACAAAAACCTCGCCCAAGAGGTATTTCTACAGCATAACTTTATCGATAATTAGCAGGTAATTATGGCACTTTTTCAAGAAGAAGAATTCTCGAATGACATTACACTAGGACAAGTTTTGCGCTTACCATGTCAGTTTATTCAGGGTAAGTCAAATGTAGCTGCCAAACAAATCGAAGCCATAGCAGAGCAGTTGAGTAAAACTGAAAAAAACATTTTGCCTGTTGTAGTTAAGCTATTAGAGCAAGACAACTACCAATCCGTTTTCAATACTCAGATATTAGATGGAGCCCGTTTAGCTAAAAAGGATTTCATCTGGTGCATCATTGTTGATGAGCCAATGCTGGCACAGGTACAAATAGAAACTGGGCTGGCGATTGCTCAGCCAATAGCAGTAACTAATATCCTTGTTGCTTCCGAGCAAGAAATCCAGGAAGCATTAGAGCGCATCAAAGCTCAACAGCCTAGTTTTGACAAGGTTGATTCCTTGAAAACTGCAAAGGCGATCGTTGAATACAGGAAGACAAAGAAGCCTAAAAACCTAACTTTTTTGACTACTTTAAAATGTGGAATCGGGAAAGCGAAAATTCCCCTGATATCCGATTTTTTGACCGTTAATTAATACTAATTTTCCATGAAACAGAATGACGATCGCACTTTCCCTGAAATCACCTACGTGCGCGGCGCTAGCGGCCAACTCGTACCCGTTTTGCGCGGCACTCGCTTGCGGGTGCAAACAGCAGTCATCGCAGCCCAGAAATGGGGTTTATGTCCAAACCAAATTGCCGGTGAGTATGACTTAAGTGAAGCTCAAGTGAACGAAGTTCTCGCTTTTTATGCAGCCCACTGTCAGGAAATAGATGCCTCTATTGTCGCTGAGCGAATTATCGAAGCTGCCAATGTCTAAACCGCTATTGCATCTGGATATCGATTATGAGCATCAAAGAACAACTTCTCCAAACCATTGAAACACTGCCTGATGACTTGCTAGCACAAACGCTGCAATTCGTCCAAACCCTTCAACATCCCATTCACAAAACTCCAGGAATTTGTGGCGGTGCAGCGCGAATTCGCGATACCCGCATTCCCGTCTGGACGATTATCGCCTACCAACAACAGGGCGCAACTGAAGCCGAACTTCTCTATAATTATCCAGGACTAACCCTTCAAGATTTGCAAGCGGTTGCCAACTATTACCAACATAACCGAGAAGAAATCGAGCTGTGGCTTGCTGAAAATGAATAACTGCCAATGCTAAAGTTTTACTCAAATGAAAACTTCCCGATCGAAATGGTTAATTTACTGCGAGCGCGTGGCTATGATGTTTTGACATCCTATGAAGCCGGACAAGCCAATCAAAAAACTCCCGATGATGAAGTCTTGATGTACGCGACAAATGCAGGGCGCATAGTCATTACAGAAAATCGTCAAGATTTTATCAATCTCCACTTTACAACCTCAAATCATGCAGGAATTGTAATTTGTAAAGCCGATCGAGACTATGCAGGCAAAGTGCAGGTACTCGACGACTTTTTCACTCAAGATAAACAGCCAATGGACAATCGTCTGCTTCGGGTGATGAAACAGAATCTTAAAGGTAGTCCACAGACATTTATACTTCAGGAATACCCCAAATCTTCTTAATAATAATTGTTCAAGCCACACCATAACCAATATACGGACTTAGGGGCGATCGCCCCAATCAATTTTTATGGTGCGCCGCCGTGAGATTTTCTAGCTAGTTGAAATAGCTAACGGTGGCGGCGTACCCTACGCTATGGCGATCGCCCCAACCAACTTATCAATCTCCGCCTCAGTGGTAAAATAGTGAACGCAAGCCCGCACACAATCAGGATTCAGAATTGTCCGCACCATAATTCCCTGCTTCTCCAACAAATCGACAAGCTTTTTATGCGGCATCCCATTAGTTACTCGAAACGAAACTAAACCCGCTTCCGGTGCCGAAGTCCGCAAACATTCTACATGACTGATTTCCGACAAACTCTCCCAGAGATACTTGCTCAAACGGCAGATTTCTGCATAGCTTTCCTCGATCGTACCCCATTCGTGTTGCAGGGCGATCGCACTTCGCAAACCAGAATACAAAGGATAAGCCGAAGTCGCAATCTCGTAGCGTTGAGATCCAGCCTTCCATCCAAGCACTTTAGCACTAGCATCCGTCACAATTCCCCGCCAACCGATAAACACCGGGTGCAAATCTGCCAAAGCTGCTGCACTCACATAAAGTCCGCCCAAACCTTCCGGGCCGCACCACCATTTGTGACCAGTAAAAGCATAAAAGTCAACCCCTGAATCAATCAAATTTAAAGGCAAAACCCCCACAGATTGAGCCGCATCAACTAACACTTTGACTTGGTGATTCTGCACAGAAAATTCCTCTTGTCCCCCCCCTTGGCAAGGGGGGGTTAGGGGGGGTTCATTCAATACTTGGCAAGGGGGGGTTAGGGGGGGTTCATGACACACTTTCACAATCTCAGCCAGAGGCAAAACTTGGCCAGTATTCCACAAAATGTGACTGATTACCAACAAACGAGTATTCGGCTGCAAATAATCAGCAATCACCGCCACCGCATCGCCCTCATTCAAAGTAGCCGCCAACGGACAAACCGAAACCTCAATGTTGAAACGGCGCTGAAGTTCCGTTACACTAGCTACAATGCCGGGGTGTTCGCAGTCAGAAAGCAATAAATGATCGCCCGATCGCCAATCAATGCCCCACAGCGCAATATTGCAGCCGACGGTGACATCTTCAGTCAGGGCGATCGTTTCAGGAGGGACGGCTAACTCGTTTGCGATCGCACGTCGCGTCAGCATCGCCTCCTGAACTACCCAAGCACCGATTTCCCCCGAAAACGGCCCCCCAAGCTGCACCCGCTTGTAAGCCTCATAAATCGCCTCTAAAGCAGACTCAGGCAACGGCCCTTGTCCGCCGTAGTTAAAATAAGCTTTATTGGCCAAAGCTGGAAATTGTTGCCGGTATTTGTCCTTAGTCATTTTTTCTGGGGAATTATTGATAGCGTTAATATTGCATAAATGTCGATCGTCTAAAACCTCTATAAAAAAGGTTTCTTCTTCCTTCTTCCTCCCGCAGCATCTATTTTGGGCATTTGCAGTGCTATTTGAGGACAGCAAGTCGTCGTTAAACCTACTTTTTGGATGCCGCAGAAATGCTCCTGACTAATGACTAATGACTAATGCCCAATGCCCAATGCCCAATGCCCAATGACCAATGACTTCTAACTATTCTATGCCTTGCGAACACTAAATGTTAATAACCGACAAACTGCTACTTTCCTATCAGCGATGCAATCTCCGAGCATTTTTAGACACCTGCGGAGATTGGCAACAACTAGACCCCCCCAGCGACTTTTTGCTGAAACTGATGCGCGACAGCGGGACGTATCAGCAGCAGGTTTTGGAACACGAGACTTACCAACAACCATTTTATCCTAGAGGGGATTGGCAAGCAGGGGCGGCCGCTACTTTGAGTTTAATGCAGCAAGGAGTCGATCGCATTTATCGAGGAGTTCTTGTCCAGGGCGAATTAGGCAAAACCAGCGGCGCAACAGATTCTCTGGTAGGAATTGAAAGTCAATACTTCCCCGAATTTGGTGAAATCCCCGAAACTCCGGTGCATCTTTCATCCTCAACCCTGCACTCTTCAAACATTACCCTCGTCAGCCGCCCACATTTATTAATCAAACAGCCGGGACAATCTAAATTTGGTGATTGGAGTTATGCTACTGCGGATATTTGGCTTAGCAAACGGCCGAAACTAGACTATCAAATCATTGCAGCTTTTCATGCCCAAGTGTTAGCTTCTATGCAGGGAACAATGCCCGAGAATGCGTGGCTGATGCTGCGAACAAAAGGGCCTTGGCAAGTCAATCTATATCAGCGAACTCCTCAGATGTTCGAGATTTTAGATGACTGCATCCAGATGATAGAAAATCGGGATAAACCGGAGGTTTTCATTTCTCGTCAAAAGTGCAATCTTTGCGGTTGGTATACTATCTGTCACGCCGAAGCTGAATCTATCAAACATCTTTCTTTATTGCCGGGAGTTACTGCCGGCCGCTATGCTAGACTAAAGACTCTTGAAATTACTGATGTAGAATCTCTGGCAAATGCTAGTTCCGAATTGCTGGCTGATTATCCAGAATTTCCCGATAAAGTGGCTTTTGATGTGGTGCGGCAAGCTCAATCTCACTTGATAAATCAACCGTTATTGCGAGAGGAAAGAGGTTCGGCAGCGGATTTTGTAGCGGATGTAGCGGATAGAGGTTCGGCAGCGGATTCTGTAACGGATGTAACGGATGTAACGGATGTAGGTTCGGCTGTGGATTCTGTAACGGATTTAGCAGATGTCGCGGATAGAGGTTCGGCTGTGCCAGCGGTTAATCAGTTTATAAGAATACCAGAAAAAGCCAATACTAATTTAGTAATTCCTAAGATTGAGCTGGTAAAGACTACAGAGAATAAATCTGCTGCACCTTCTAAACCAGCGCCAATTCTCCGCAGCAAGCCAATTCCTTATTCTCAATCTGTCTTTTTGCCGATCGCCCCAATCGAACTCTACTTTGACATCGAAGCCGAACCGGAGATGAATTTAGATTATCTCCACGGAGTCTTAGTTGTGGACAGGTACAACAACACTGAAAAATTCCACGGCTTCCTGGCAGAATCAGCAGCGGAGGAAGGCGCAATCTGGGAGCAATTTTTAGAATTAATGTGGGCTTATCCCATTGCTCCTATTTTCCACTTTTGTGACTACGAAGTCAAGACTTTTAAACGCCTAGCTAAACTTTATAAAACTCCGGCTTATTTGTGGAAACCTGTGCTGAAACGGTTTGTAGATATTCACAAGCAAGTGACGCAAAAAGCGATTATGCCGGTGGAAAGTTATGCACTCAAACCAATTGCCCGCTGGCTGGGTTTTGACTGGCGTGATGCTAAGGCTAATGGTGCTCAGTGTGTCTGCTGGTACGATGATTGGCTCAAAACGGGCGATCGATCGATCTTGGAGGCGATCGTCCGGTACAATGAGGACGACTGTCGTGCTACTTATATCGTTAAAGATTGGTTGACCAATTTTTTGCTAAATAATCAATCATGAATTTATGATTTAATAATAAAGACTCGGCGGTTGAAACCGCGTCTACACAAACGAAGTCCGCCTGCGCGGACTAAAGAAGGTTCTAACAGAAATTTAGTGTAATTAATTCAAAATTGGTAAAATGCGAAAGATAGCAAAAGTAACCATATTTATTGCGTGCATTTTGATAGCAGGAATCGTTGCTATTTTTGTCGGAATGTCGGCTCAATCTTTCGCTGTTACCAAAATAGATTTTATCGGTAGAGCAATATTTCCTACAGGTTCTCCGTTTCAGGGGACGGAAATTGGCGGGCTTTCGGGAATTAGTTATGATGCACAGAAACAAGTTTATTATGCCATTTCTGATGACCGCAGCAGCAAGGCTCCGGCGCGATTCTACTCTCTCAAAATTAACTTGGCATCTGGTAAGCTGGAAAAAGAGCAGATTGCTTTTACTGGCGTCACTACTTTATTGGATGAAAATGGCAAAACTTTTCCCGAATTTAGTTTAGATCCGGAAGGGATAGCTTTTACTGGCAACAGCGTGTTTGTTTCTTCGGAGGGAGATGTCGATCGCCAAATCGATCCTTTCATCAAGGAATTCTCGCTTGATGGTAAACTGCTCAAAACGCTATTAATTCCTGACCTATTTTTGCCCGACTCCCAAGGCATTAAAGGCATCCGCAACAATCTAGCCTTTGAAAGCTTGACTTTAACAGGCGATCGCAAATACCTATTCACCGCCACCGAAAACGCTATGGTACAGGATGGTGCTGTACCTTCCCTGACAAACGGTAGCCCATGCCGGATTTTGCGGTACGATGCAGTCAGCGGCAATCCAGATGCCTCTTTTGCCTACATCACCGAACCACTACCCGCTGGTGCAAATCCTGTGGGAAAATTAACTAGCAACGGTTTAGTGGATTTATTGGCGATCGACAATAACCGCTTGCTGAGTTTAGAGCGCGCCTTCTCCCTGGAAACCGGCACAACTATCAGAATTTTTGAGATTTCTCTGGAAAAGAGCGATCGCATTGAAGCCATCGAAAGCCTCAAAAGCCGTCTGGGCGAGGTTTCTCCAGCCCAAAAACGGCTGCTGTTGGATTTGGAAACTCTGAAAATTCCCCTAGACAACATTGAGGGCTTGACATTTGGCCCCGAGTTAGCCGATGCTAGCAGAGGTCTGATTTTGGTAAGCGACAACAACTTCAGTCTTCTGCAAGAGACTCAGATTTTGGGCTTCCAAATAAAAGTTCAAAAAACCTCTTGACAAAAGGTGAGGTTATAGGCATAATAGAAATTGTGCCTGAAAAAACGGCAAAACGAGGGACAGTAGTTCAATTGGTTAGAGCACCGCCCTGTCACGGCGGAAGTTGCGGGTTCGAGCCCCGTCTGTCCCGTTCTCTGGTAAATGGAAATTCTAAGCAGTTCAGCTTTTTTACAAAGGTGAACTGTTTTAATTTATACTCAAGGATAACTCCTTGTACGATCGGCAAGCGCAGTACAAGGCTGGGTTCTAACCAACATCAGAAGGTATATCGTGTCAGTACGCACAGAACTGCTACTCGATCTCAGACAGGAAGTTCTCGGCCCGAGAGAGTCTTGTTTCGAGGTGTTGTCCAGTACCCAAGACCCCCGTAATGAGTTCATCACCGGTGTCCTGATCCCGCGAGATGCTAGCGAGGAGGATGCTAAGGAAATTGAAGGAGAGGCTGAAACTTTAGGGACTGGGATAGATGAATGCGGCGATGATGATTCCGATGAA
>JAYUGZ010000724.1:0-1291 GCA_043767465.1 Cyanobacteriota bacterium | reverse complement strand
ATCCGCATTTTATCCAAAACCCCGGGCGTGGGCGCAAAAACCGCAGAACGTCTCGCCCTCGAACTCAAAAACAAACTCTCCGAATGGCGACAGCAGGCAGGTTTGACAACGCCTGTCGCCGCCGGAGTCCCCCCAGCTATTCAAGAAGAAGTGGAGATGGTTTTGCTGGCAATGGGATACACTGGGGCTGAAGTCTTGCAAGCGCTGCAAACCCTCAGTCAAGACAGCTATTTGTCCGACAAAGCTAATGCTGAAGATTGGATACGCGAGGCGATCGCCTATTTAAGCAGATAGCAAAAGTAGGGTGCCTCGCCGCGAATAATTCTAGCTATTTAACACAATATATCGATCGACGCACCCTACAATATTTGTCAACGCGGGCGATCGGGCAGGTAGAAACTTGGGGTTCTGGCCCGCCGATGACTCAAGCGCCAACTTCGATCGTTGTCTGAAAGTATTTTTTTTGACATTTGACAGCCAGGGAAATCTAGGTTAATATTACGCCATTGCTAAATTGTGATTGTAAATCACACAAGCCAATACCAACTTGTCGTGTTAATTACTATCTAAATAAACAGCACCAGTACCTAGAAAATTGAATAGATTAAAGTAGTGTTTTAGCAGTTCAATCATTTAGCTGTGCGATCGCCTCGCTAAATGGCTGAAACACCGATTCTCTCGTATAGGCGATCGTTCCCTTGTCCCGTAAGGGTTTCACGGATTTTTGAGAGGTGATTTTCGGCTATAAGTGAGTTCAGCATCAGAGGCGATCGCAAACGCCTTCTGAACCCTTTACTGGGTAAGGCTTTCACAACGAGGGGTCGCAATTCACTTTTCCCCGCAAGGGGATTGAAACTCATCATATACAACCTTGAGGATATCCATACCCGGTAGGGAGCCGCAATTCACTTTTCCCCGCAAGGGGATTGAAACACATTGTAGCTATCTGGGTTGAATAGCTTGGGTAGGAATAGTCGCAATTCACTTTTCCCCGCAAGGGGATTGAAACATGGATGCGTTTTGCTATGGAGTTCTTTGGTTAGTCGCAATTTACTTTTCCCCGCAAGGGGATTAAAACTTATAGATAATCATTTAATTGTTCCTGTGTACTTTCCCAAGTCGCAATTCACTTTTCCCCGCAAGGGGATTGAAACAGCCATAGCATCTCCATAATGGTGGGGTTATTATTAGGTCGCAATTCACTTTTCCCCGCAAGGGGATTGAAACGACGGGTTGCCTGCTTTTCTGGTGCTTCAACTTGCTTTTGTCGCAATTCACTTTTCCCCGCAAG
>JAYUGZ010000723.1:0-8552 GCA_043767465.1 Cyanobacteriota bacterium | reverse complement strand
GCTATCCTCACCACGCTTGAGAACCGCTATATTAAAATCAAGATAAAAATTATGAGTGAACAAGAAACAGGAATTCTCAGAAACACAATGACAGGCAGCTTGCTGCTGGCTAAAAACTTAGGTTTTGAACCGAAAACTGTGATTGATGTCGGCGCGGCATTGGGAACTTTCAACCTTTACGAAACATTCCCCAATGCGCGGCATTTGCTAATTGAACCCATCGCCGAAAATGAACCTTACCTCGCCAAAATTTGCCGCAAGCTTAAAAGTGCAGAATACATTATTGCTGCTGCGACAAAAGAATCGGGAGTTTGCACTCTCAGCGTCAGTCCCGGGATGGTACATTCTTCGATTTCGGAAAATCCCATTACTGACAGCAGCAATCCTGATTTGAGAAATATCCCAGCAATTACGCTGGATGAAATATGCAGGGAAAGAAACTTGCCAGGGCCGTATTTAATCAAAGTTGATGTAGACGGAAAAGAATTAGATGTTTTAGCGGGAGCAACTGAGATTTTGCAGCAGACTGAATATGTAATTGTCGAAGTTACTTTGTTCGGTCAGATGTATGAGGTAATGAGTTTTATGAAGTCCCAAGGATTCGCAGCTTACGATATTGTTGATTTAGCATATCGCCCGATGGATGCAGCTTTGTGGCAAGTTGATATGGCTTTTGTGAAAGAATTAGGTCAATTTAGAAAAGATAGCAGTTACGCGACAGGAGAGCAGGATATCGCAGCACTTAACTCACATCTAAAAGTTTATCGGGAAAGTTTTATTAAACATATAGATACTCATTACAGCGACCCCGTAGAGACGGAACCGCAGGTCAGTCAAGCTGTTTTGAGCGATGGATATATCATCATTTAATATCATGTCATGCCTAGTAAAACACTATAGGTTCGATCGTTCCGACTTGAGTCCGCATCCATCCGAGGACTAAAGTCGGAACGATCGAACCAAATCTTACAAGCTTAAAAAAGGCAGGTTTACTACTTCTCCAGCAATTTCTCCTAGCTGCACTTTCAGCCCTGCACCGCCCGCTTTGGTGCGGATGTAAGCAAGACCAAAAAAACCAGATTCTGTTTCGGCAAAACTGGTGAGTTTGCCGACTTTTTCGTCTTCGATTGTGATGATTGTTCCGGGTTCAACTGCGCCGCTCAATTGCACGCCCCAAAGTTCCTGTTTGACTCCTTTGTAGGTGTTCAATCGGGCAATTGTTTCTTGACCGATGTAGCAGCCTTTGTCGTAGGAAATGGTGTTTAACAGGCGTGCTTCTAGGGGGTTGTAATCGTCTGTGAGTTCAAAATCGGTGGCGGGGCGGCCTTGTTCGATGCGCAGTTGTTCCCAAATTCGATCGCCCATTGGTACAGCCCCAGCTTCGACTAACTCAGTCCACAAGCGGGCTGCATCGCTGGCTGCTGCAATTAAGGTGTATCCGGGAGTTGCTAAACCGCTACCAACCGCAACTCTGACTTCTATACCTGCAAAGTCGATCGATTTGTGAGTAGCGTATTGATTGTCAAGTTCGGTAACTCCGAGTTTTTCTAATAAGCTACTGCTTTCGGGGCCGAGGAGACTGAAAGCAACTGTTGTATCGGTTAAATCTGTCAATTCTACGCGATCCATTGGGAAAATGTAGCGATCGAGCAATTCCAGCAATTGGCGGCGGCGGTTGGCTGAAACTAGCAGTATGACAGCATCTTCTGTAGCATAAGCGGTGGCGAGATCGATCGTCCTAGCTGTAGATGTGAGGAAAACGGTGTCGCAACCTTGACCGGGTTTGAGTATGTTAAAGTTATTGGTGCTTTGATTGTGCAAGAACCGCAGGCGATCGCTATCGGAGATTTGAATGCGTCCCCAGTGAGTGCGATCGCACAAAGCCGCACCTTGCTTGGTTGCTGCGATGGCGGCGCAGTCGTTACCAAAAGTGACTGGGATAATTTCTGCGGTTGTTAACTCTGCAAAATTTGCGCCTGCGGCGGCTTGAATGTCGTGCAATTCTTGAATTAGCATAGGATTTTGTTGACTGTTGACTGTTGACTGTTGACTGATGACTGATGACTGTTGACTGATGACTGATGACTGTTAACTACTGCTTTCCTGTCAACTGACCAATGACTAATGATTCAAATTAGCAAAGACTTCTTGGATTAATTGACTGGCTTTAGCATCAAGACGATTCCAATCTACATCGCCAGTGTCCTCGTCTATCAAAAAAGTGTCAATTATGACTTCCTGGCTTTGCATTTGAGCATGGGCGGGCTGGTAGTTGACAAAGCAAACTCGATAGCAAAGTTCCCAAATATCGACGCATCTTTGTTCGCCTTGATGCTCTAAAATTAGTTGATAGCCGGGAATGGGAACCTGCACTTCTTGATAAGTTCCTGTCCAGACTGACTCCTCTAGTTGTTTGCGGATGTTGTCGAGGACTCGGATCATGGCGGGCTGCATGAGCAGTTCAGCTTGCTGCCACGCGATCGGGCTAGTTATCTTAGGCTTCATATACATGATTATAAAAAGGAAAATCAATTAATTAATTTTCCTGCATCGGGTGCCAACTTGTGAGACATCCGCCGCAAAATGTTAAATTTGGTTCAAAAAGACTGGGCGGTTGAAACCGCGTCTATAAAGACAAAACCCACCTCCGTGGGTTTCCGAGGGGGCTGTTAAAATTACGTTACCTTCGTTAAGGGAGCGGAGGCGGACTTCGTTTCAGTAGGCGCGGTTTTAACCGTACATCTTATCTTCAAGTCCTTGCAAACAAGATTTAAATTGGGTATGGGCGATGTAGGATTTGAACCTACGGCATCCTGCGTGTAAAGCAGGCGCTCTACCACTGAGCTAATCGCCCAATTGCGCTTACAGGGATTTATCATATCACAGTATCCCAGAAAAATCAACTAAAAAAATCATAAAATTTCAATGCCCTCTGGCCGCACGCACGATCGAATCACCCTATGGAGTTTGCCCTTGGTGGCAGGCGTCACGTTTGGCCATACTCAAAGCAGCAACCTGACTTTGCTGGTTTCCGGCAGCTTCTTAGTCGGCGGGCTGATGTTTGGCCCGGATTTAGATATCTACTCCTGTCAGTATCAGCGCTGGGGATGGTTCAAATTTATTTGGCTCCCCTACCAAAAAAGCCTGCGCCACCGCTCTGTCTGGTCTCACGGGCCTCTAATTGGCACGGCTTTGCGCATCTTGTACCTCGCGATTTGGATCGCGGTTGTCGGAGTCTTGGGATTGACGATCGCCGAAAAAATTGGCAACTTAGCCGGAAATTGGCAGGAAGCGGTTTTGGGTTACGGTCGATCGCTCTTGGAACACTATATCGAATTTATAGCCATCTACGTCGGTCTAGAATTGGGCGCGATGAGCCACTATCTTAGCGATTGGGGCGGCTCGGCTTACAAACAGTTCAAAAAGAAAGGATTGAGCGGGTTGCATCCTCCTAAGACTATTAAGAGGCGCAAAAGTAAAGCTCCCCGCCGCACGTCTAGCAAATCTAAAAGGTAAATTCTAATGTCTAATTCCCACAGTCGATCGCTCGTAGCACTCGAAAATATGATAGAAGTTGTAGCTAAATTGCGATCGCCCGACGGCGGATGTCCTTGGGATTTAGCCCAAACTCCCCAAACTCTGATTCCGCACATCATCGAAGAAGCTTATGAAACCGCCGACGCGATTCGCAAAGGAGATAAAAGTGCGATCGTCGAAGAATTGGGCGACTTACTTTTACAGGTAATTTTGCAAGCACAAATTGCCAGCGAATCCCATCAATTTACCTTGGCAGAAATCGCTGCGGGGATTACCGAAAAACTGATTCGGCGCCATCCCCACGTCTTCGGGGATGCGGAAATTAATAGCGTGGAAGAAGTTAACGAAAACTGGGAAAAAATCAAAGCAGCAGAAAAAGGTATAACTGCTGAAAATCCCCCAACTTTAGCCTCAAAAATGAGCCGTTACGCCAGCACTTTGCCGCCAATAGCCGCAGCGGTGAAAATCTCTCAAAAAGCTGCGGAAGTTAATTTTGATTGGGACAGTGTAGACGGCGTTTGGGATAAGTTTCACGAGGAAATGGCGGAATTTGAACACGCTCTCAAACACGAGGATAAAGCAGCGCAGGAGTCGGAATTGGGGGATATTATGTTTGTGTTGGTTCAATTGGCTCGCTGGTACGATTTAGATGCGTCGGCTGCTTTGCAGGGAACGAACGATCGCTTCGTACAGCGGTTTGCTAAAGTTGAGGCTGCGTGCGATCGGCCTTTGTCGGATTATCCGCCATTCGAGTTAGAGGCTTTGTGGCAGCAAGCTAAGGCTTTATTGGCTCAGCAAAAGGGTGCGCCGTAATTTAGTCGTAAAGCTTCGCGTCGTTGTACGGCGGATGTTCGCAGGCGATGTAAAGGGCGTTTGTCGGTTCGAGGGGTTCATTTGTCACCGGATCGATCGGCTTCAGGACAAAGCACAATAGAGATAATGAGCGCCAGTCTAGATTATCCAACTTCCCGCGTTCATAACGGTTGACTGTGGCGGCACTGATACCGACATCTTTGGGTACGGGTTGATTTGTCGCGATGAAAAGCGCCTCTTCATAACCCTTGGTTTTGAACTCTGTTTCGCTAACAGACCAACCTGTTGTCTGTCTTGCAGCCTTTAATATCTTGCCCAAACGCATCCGCCCCGTCTCAGTGAAGCGAACGGGACGCAATTCTTGCAGATTGTCTACCACAGCTTTGTTATAAAGTCCTGACATTTTTTCCACCTACCTTAACCCTCAAGCTATCACAGCATCAACGATTGAGGGTTGCTCGTGCAACATCTGAGCTTAAATTTAAGTTTAAATTAAATGCACTTGCACTTGTGCAATGAGACTGTTATACAATAATATGTAATAGAGTCTAAACAGAACTTGCATCTCAATCCCTGAGTATACAGCCATGACACCACTATTTCGCCGCATCCAGCCCTCGAAAAAGCTCCGTATCACCGCCCGGTCGATCGCCCAATTCCTCAAAATGGGTCAAAATCTGATTAAGCGCGTGGAGTGCTGGGCTAGCGTAGTGTTCGTGCACCATCACAAAGGCGGACAATTTCTCAGCTACCGCAGGCTGGAAGAGTGGCAAAATGCGGTCGCCCACCAAATTCAAACTTGCCCCACACTTGGAGAACTCTCGCAGCTCAAAACATCGATTCAGTACGACAGTCGGAAATTCAAAAAACAATACTTACAAAAAACGCTTGACTTTTTAAATCAAATGTGCATTGAAAGACAAGACATTTTAGAAATCTGGGAAAGCTCAAACTGCATTGCTTCCTAGCAGAAACTCAGCAGATTTCCTAACTCTAACAACCGCGCCCGACAGTGACGACGCTGTTAAGTGCTGAAACCCTTGCCTTCGATTCTTTCTTCCTTCTACCAACTGTCAACTGCCAACTGTCAACTGTCAACAGAAGCGAAACATTTGCGAGCAATGGCGAGATAAAATCACCCCAAAAATCACCCGCGAATGCTCCGCCACATCCACAAAAGCGATCGCCTCTTCAATTAAGACATTGCTTGAGCGATATAATCAAAATAAGGAGCAGCTTCCTGAGCATCATCCTGATTGAGCAAAGCCAAAGAAGCTTCCTTCAAACAGCGGATAGCTTCGGCCATGCCAGGAACAGGAACGCCAAGAGAATTGTACATTTCCCGAACGCCAATCAAACCGATGCTTTCGATCGGCTCCTTGTCACCTGCCAAGATACCGTAGGTAATCAGACGCAAGTACCAGCCGTAGTCACGCAGACACAAAGCCCGTTCGCGCTGGCCGTAAGCATTGCCTCCAGGGGAGATAAAATCAGGGCGTTTTTTCCAGAGTTTTTTACTAGCTTGTTCAACAATTTTTTTCTCACTGTCAGACAGCGCAGTAGCAATACGCACCCGCTGTTCTCCTGTCTTAAAAAAATCATTGATGCTTTGGAGCTCGCCGGTACTGGGATAACGAAGTTCGTCATCGGCTTGGAGAATAAATTGGCTAACTACGCTCATTGTTATTCAAATTTGAGGATATTTGAGGAAAAGATTCATTGACATTCCCATCTCTTAAAGATGAGATTCCTGGTTCGGCGACTTACCTTGCTGCTAACATTAATCAATCTTAGAAGTAGAGAGTAAATCTCCGCAAGCGTTATGCTTAGTGACTAAGCCCGTTTCCTTGTGTCCCAAGGTACTCTGGAGAAAATTCAAAAACTGCGATGCAAGAGTTTGAATGTCGGCAGACATTTAGACTATTTGACGAGTTTTGGCCCATCAAGCCCCAATAGCATATCGCACAGGCTCGATCGAGGACAATGTTCTCTAATCCAAGCTTTGGCTGTAGCAGCAAAACGTTCAGCGGCAGGAAGACAGCCTGCACTTGAGCTTAAGTGCGATCTACTTATCTCTCGAAAGAGAGAGCGATATTGCATTACCATATTAAATTCTACCACGACTACTTGTGACCAAATCTAAATTCCCCACCCCAAACTCGACGAAATTGGCAAACCCTTGCCAGCAAGGTCAACTGATTGAGCTTGAGATTACCGACTTGACAGACACCGGCGACGGAGTTGGTCGTTTTGAGCAGGTTGTAGTGTTTGTGTCCGATACTGTTCCGGGCGATCGCATCCTGGCCCGCCTCGTGCAAGTCAAACCAGGCTATGCTACAGGCAAGCTGGACACACTTCTCGAAGCATCCGAACACCGCATCAGAGCTAACTGCATTGTCGCCGACAAGTGTGGCGGCTGTCAGTGGCAGCACGTAGACTATGAATATCAGCTTACAGCCAAGCAAAATCAAATCATTCAAGCCTTAGAACGGATTGGCGGATTTAGCGATGTGCAAATCGATGAAATCTTAACTGGAAAAATCGAAGGATTTTCCCAGTTTTTGGGATATCGCAACAAAGCGACTTATCCCGTGGGAATATCTGCGACAGGTCAAGTCCAAGCCGGTTACTATCAAAAAAGCACCCACAAATTAGTCAATCTCAATCAATGTCCGGTGCAAGACCCGCGCCTCAATCCTTTGTTAAAAGAAATTAAAGAAGACATCCACTGGAGAGATTGGCCAGTCTACGACGAAAAGAAACATACAGGAGAATTGCGTCATTTATCCTTGCGAATCGGACGGCGCACCGGGGAAATGTTGCTAACTTTAATAGTTCGGACTGGAGACTTGCCGGGAATCGAAGAGCAAGCATCTGAGTGGCTGAAACAATATCCTCAACTTGTAGGTGTTTGTTTGAATGTAAATTCAGCTCAAACTAATGTAATTTTTGGTGCAGAAACTCGCTGCATTGCGGGTCAGTCTTATCTGCGAGAAAAATTTGCTGGATTGAATTTTCAGCTAAGAGCAGATACTTTTTTCCAGGTAAATACAGAGGCGGCTGAAGCTTTGTTGGAGGTGATTGTCGGGGAGTTGAATTTACAGGGAAGCGAGATTTTGGTTGACGCTTACTGCGGAATTGGGACTTTCACTTTACCGCTGGCAAAACAAGTCAAAATTGCGATCGGTTTAGAAGTGCAACCTGCTGCGATCGAGCAAGCCAAATTAAATGCTGAATTAAATGATTTGAGAAATGTAGATTTTCAGGTAGGAACTGTAGAGGATTTGCTGCCTACTTTGGGATTGACACCGGATATTGTATTGCTAGATCCGCCGAGAAAAGGGTGCGATCGCGCGGTGTTGGAAACAATCAAGGAAATCAAACCGAATCGGATTGTTTATGTTAGCTGCAAGCCAGCTACTTTGGCTCGTGACTTGAAGATTTTGTGCGAAAATGGGGATTATAAGTTAGCGCGGGTGCAGCCTGCGGATTTCTTTCCTCAGACTTCTCATGTTGAGTGTGCGGCGTTTTTGGTGAAGCTAGATGCTTGATGATTCGGCGATTGAAATCGCGTAAGCGTCAAACGAAGTCTGCCTTCGCAGACTAAACCTTGACTTTCTCTGGGTACGCACCTTACTGCGGCGATCGCTTTTTGCGCGTAAAAGGGCGATCGGCTTGTTTAATTCTTTTCATTTTGGTTGAGTGTTATAATAAGATTGATGCTGTGCGATTCGTTTAGCCGAAACTGAGTAACAATACTTGGGGGATGGCTAAGATGACTACAAAGTCATCATAACTAAATACACATCTGGGTGCGGGTTATCCCTAGCCCCAGTCCGCAAGTGCAGCGGTAAAAGCATATCCCCTATCTTGTTAAGTAGCAATTAACAGGGTAAAGCGGGGATAAAAAGCAGACTACTGGTAGCCGAAACTGGTAACTGTCGAGCAAGAGTTCATGTGCAGCGAAAGCAAAGATGTGTCTGAACCATCGTTATCTTAGATGGTCTAACGGCTGAATCAGAATAAACCCGTTGTAAAACACGGTAAAGACTGGTTAAGACCAAGCCAAAAGGCAAGGCTAGGGCATAGGCAAATTGTGTATTGACCTATAAGCACCGCCCATAAACCCGGTGGATAGCATCACACTAAAAACTCAAACAATGTGTATTTGGAACGAAGTAACTCTCATATATTTCTGGAAT
>JAYUGZ010000722.1:0-22268 GCA_043767465.1 Cyanobacteriota bacterium | reverse complement strand
CCTGCGAAACTGGGTTAACCGATGCCAGGAATACCACAGATGAGTATATCGGATTGACTAGCGGTTTTTTCTATGCTGGGGCGACGAGTATTCTCAGCACGTTGTGGGCTGTCAATGACGTATCTACTGCGATTTTGATGATAAGATTTTATGAGCTTTTCCTGTCTGAAACTCGCCCGCCGGTGGCGATTGCTTTGCGGGAGTCTCAGTTGTGGCTGCGGGATGCAACGGTGCAAGATTTGGTAGATTGGGTTGCAGGTTGTAAATTAATTTCAGATGAAAGGAAAGAGGAGATGCAAAATTCTATTGAATTTGGTAAAAAACCAGCAGACAAACGTTATCAATCTCCCCACTTCTGGGCGGCTTTTTGTGCGATTGGGCAATAGATGTTTGTAGGGAAACGGCACTGCCGTGTCCTTGCCATGTAATAATGCAATGTCCCGACTCTTTAACAATTTCGTCACACCACAATCAGGACACGGCAATGCCGTGTCCTTGCCATGTAATAATGCAATGTCCCGACTATTTAACAATTTCGTCACACGGCAATCAGGAAATGGCAATGCCGTTTCCTTTGTGAATATGGTAAAATGACAAAATCATAACTTACAAAACGTAAATCAACCCATGAAACCAGAAAAAATCATTGCTTCATTTCTAGTAGTCTTGAAAACCAGTCCCAATTTATTTACCGAAGCAGCCACAGAAGCATTGAAAGCCCTTGAAAAAAATATTATGGCTGCGGAAAATGAATCAAATCAAGCAATTTCTAAGATACTGAGCAATTGGTGTATCGACTATCCCGAAATTACAAAAGCATTGGAAGCTGTCGCCACCAGGGGCAAAGCTATCCCTAAAGCCAGCCAACCGCAAGGAGACGAAAATATTTCAGAAAATCAGTTTCCCCGCCTATTTCCACTGCTGATACAATCTTTAGAAAAACGGATATCTGATACTCCTAAAAATTAATGAGTGAAATTGAAAAAGTTTTAAAACCTAATGTCTACGTTTTTGCCTTCCACCTAATCGGTGACGCTAGCGGCAAAGATAATCCTCTCTGGAATTGGGGCGATGATTTTTTAGAAAGCTTTACCTCTGAAAAACTCAAACCGAAACTCAATTTTTCTGAAGAATTATCTAATTTTCGGGTTGATTTGTTGCCAGACATCAGCTTAAAGTTTAAGTCTAAAGTCAGCTACAATGAAACTAAATTAGATGTCAGCGGGTTTGCTCTACCCATCAAAATAGGAGACAGCTATGCCCTGTGGTTGAATGTCGGTTTCCCCGATACTTGTGCAGAGGAAGTTTCCCCGCAATGGTTGAGTACATTTAACCCCGAAAATTTATTGGGAATCGTTACCGGGGAAGAATTTATAGGTGAAACAATTCTAATTACCGCTAAATTACCCCCGCAACCACAATCACCAAGTCGCGAAAACTTGCAATCTCTAGCTGACAAATGCCGTAACGCTTTACTTCCCGAAAAATATCGCCCTCCTTTCAACCGCGCCGACGTGTTATTTGGAAGTCCGATTTTTGAATACGGTTTAATCAAGCAAACTTCTAATTATCGGCACTTGCTTGTCTGGTTCCCCGACAGCGAAGCATCTGAAGATAAGCTTAGTACCTACCAGCAGGAAATAGTAGACTTGTTTTACTACCGCAATAAAATCATTAAAGCCTTTCACAACAGCAGGCAAATTCACCGCATAATGTTTGATTTTTACAGACAAGTGGAGGATAATGTTAATTGCTTGCAGCAGCGAATAGATGAACTAGATAGTGACTTAACTACCGAAAATTTACAGGAATTTAAGGAGGAGTTGAAAAAGCTACTGAAAACAGCACTGACTTACACTCAAGGGCTGACAAAATTAGAAGATTATGACAATACAATTGCGATAAATCTTAACAATTATGATGAGAAATTCGCTCAAATCTATGCTAAAGTAGAAAGCGATAAGGAAGAACCATCTATATTAAATAACTTCAGTAGAAAAAGCGCGCCTTATATGCGATCGCAAATTGCCGGAGACTTAGGATATTTTCGCCACGGGACAAACTTAATCGACCAGGCGATCGCCTCAATTCGCGGCATAGTAGAAATAGAACAAGCCAGGAGCGATCGCACCAACCAAATCGCACTCCGCAAGAGCGAACTAGGAGAGAAAAATCGGGACGATCGCCTAGAAAGCACAGTACAGGCGATCGGCGTCGGTTTAGCAGCCGGAGGAATCGCAGCATCAAGCGGCACAGACAAACTCTTCGAGACAGTCCAAAACCATCACATCCCAGTTGTAATGCACCTGCATCCCTTTGCATTCTCCTTTTTGTTGAGTTGAGCGATCGCCCTTTTCGCAGCCGGCATCACCTGGTGGCGCACAAAACCCAAAAAATAGGTCAAAAGGTCGATCGTACCGACTAATTGCTGACGAAAAGGGCGATCGACTATTCCCGATAAAATCAGTAAAACCAGTTAATTTCAGTATAAATGTCTTCAGCACAAGTGCGATAAATCACTGATTGATACTTTTTCTGTGAGGGTTGTAGCCCAGCAAAAATGGCACATAGCGATTCAAACCCCAAGCGATCGGAATCAGCATCAATGCAGATAATATCGTGTAAGCTAAGGCAACAATATTTGAGTGTTCTAGGGAACTTTTAGGTACTTTAAATACATAGACTAAAACACCTGTAAAAAAAGGAAATAGCAACATATGCAACGGAAAAATAACCAAAGTATTTTTACCGATTTCTGTAAAAAGCTTATTCGGCTTAATCAATCGAGAAATCTGTGCCCAAAATAATATTCCCGACAGTGCAGCAAAGTAAAAATAGAAATAGTTCTTACCAAAAATTCCAATAAAAAAATAACTTTGCTGATTGAGATTTGAAAACACGATATAAGCTAACGTTCCCAGTAGCAAAAATGGCCACTGATACCACACTTTAAAGCTATCATTCAAAATATAAGGTTTAATTAAGTAGCCTAGGCCATAGAAAACTACTGCTGTTAAGGCAATGTCAACGCCAAATGGCAGTCTAAATTTTTCGATCGCTTTAAAGAAAAAGTAGCCAATAACAGATAAACTAAACAGGGCAACTCCTAGGCTTTTACGAGAGGGTAAACGAATTAGGAAAAAGAAAAGTAATTCAGTGACAAACAAACATGGAAAGAACCAAAGCGTAATATTGAACTCTAGCCATCCCCCACCTCCAACCCCGTAAATAATATTACTCAAAAAATGTACTATTGGATTAATAGGTAGCACATCTTTTTTGATTCTTCCTATTATGAAAAACCACATAATATAGCTAAAAACGCCAAAACTTAGATAAGGAATTAGTAGCCGTTGAGCCTTGATTTTTACAAAATCAATAAATTTTTGTTTTCGGATATATTCTTTGACAAACAATCCAGAAATCAAGAAAAATAAAGGCATAAAAAATGAAGTTGCATATAAATTAAGTCCACTATCTAGACGCCCTGTATGCACCAACATGATCGATAAAATACCAAAAGCTCTTAAGTTGTCAATCCAAGAAATTCGACTGCTACTTAATTTTTGTTCAGCTACGTCACTCATTTTTACGTCAAATCCCACACTACAGAATATCTTTCGTTTAATTGAACCCATCTACTTATGATGCCTTCATGACTTTCTGGATTGTCATTGTGCATCTAATCTATTATAATTATTAAATATCTAGTTTTGCATCATACTTGACTTCCCAAATATTGTCAATTAATTAAGCCTGAGAATCCGGTACAAATTTCTACCTGACATTAATTTTTGATCCTGCTTCACCACGGACTCCCAATCATCACAAAAGCCGACCAATAATAAGGATGTGACAACTTCAAATCAGCAAACCCCTGCAAAGATTGCGGCAAATCCACCTCACCCCGACTCGAACCCCGCAACTTACCGCCCTCCAAACGCACATCACCCCGCAACATCGCAATTTGCGCTTGTCGCAGCGCCGCCGCCTTAATTGGCGCCGTCTTCAAATGCTGGTAAAACTCATTCATCAATCCCAAAGTACCCTCATCCGAAACATACCACAAACTCCCAACAGCCGTTTGCACCCCAGCTTGTAGCGCCAAACCTCCAAAACCCAACTCCGCACTTTCATCACCCACCGCAGTCCGACAAGCACTTAAAACTAATAGATTCACCTGTGGATTATTCAATTTCAAATCAGGTAATTGATTCAGTCTCAACCGACTATCCCACAACTGAATAAAAGAATTACTCGGTGCACCAGGCCGAAATTCGCCGTGAGTAGCTAAATGAATAATCCCAAAAGGTCGGCTTTGATGCTGTCGCTTCAAATTATCGTAAGTGAAACCCTCATTCAGAAAACTAATTCCCGGCCACTCTCGCGAAATAGCCGCTATTTCCGCAGGAACCGCAGGTAAAGGATTCAACTCGAAAAATTGCGACGCACCCATTGCTAAAACTTGAGATTTTCTGATATCCACGTAGCGAGTATCTGTTAAGTTAATGCTGGGCATCAAGCTGAGATTGTACTTTTCGATCAAAAATTGCTTTCCGTCCTGCAAAGCCGCAAAGGGCATACCTCTCAAACCCCGATCGACCACAAAGGAAATAGTATCCGTTTCGCACTTTTTCAAATTCTCCTCCAAAGGCGCAACCATCCACTTATAAAGCTGTTGGGAAGATGGCAGATAACTCGTAGTAGCCCGCACCCCTGGCTTAGTAATCTCATTTCTGAATGTAGTTACAACTTTCAGCAATTCTTCCCGGTTTGCTTCCTGCACCGTTTTGTGCACCACTGCACCGCAAGAATCTACTAACACTAAATCTAATTTTTCCGATCGCGAAAACAGATAAATTAAGCTAGGTTTCGTTCCCGTTTGTGCGCCCACGGATGCTAACTTTTTTTTGATATCGTCTGGCGATAGCAACTCGTCGCTGCTGTTAATTCCGAAATATTCCCGGAATTCTTGGCTAAAAGATTTGTCCAGCAGAGACAAAGCTGCCGATATTTTCCCGATATCCAAGTTCCTGCCGATGTCGCCGCGAAATGCTGACTGAAAAACTGAATCTCTGGTATTTGCACCGATTAAATTTCTCATTCCTCTAGGAAATTGCATTCTTTCGGGCGGCATTCTTTCTCCGGGTTTTCCTATATCTCGCGATATACTATTTTGGTTCTGCTGCTGTTCGCGGTTAAAGGGTTGGTTGGGTTCTGGAAAAATCCGGTTTCTATCACTTGGAAATCTATCGCTTGGCGATGGTGGCGGTGGAGTTGTTCCCGGTGGAGTTGTTCCCGGTTGGTTGGTAGTGACGATCGCACTATTGCCCTGAGTGTAAGAATTGATGAAAGATTGACCCTCAGTAATCGTACCAGAATCATTGCTGGCGATCGCCCCAGCAGTCCCATTAGTCGCCGCATTTCCCACCGCAAAAGCAGTCGGCGGATTCACATCCCCGCCCCCGTGGCGAATCGTAACAGTACCGGGTTGATTGCCGCCAAGCGTTGAGATGCTAACAGGAGTGCCATTTTGGTCAAAAGTACCAGTCACTCGCACTAAACCCGGAGTCCCGATATTCACCGTACCGCCCGGAGCATTGATCGATGCAATGCTAATATTATTTTGAGCGTTAAGATTTACCGTAGAAGTACGATTGCGTCCCAAAACATTAACATTTATTGCCTCGGTTCTGATTTGCCCTCCCGCTAAAATTCCCACAACTTCCGCAGCATTTATATTCCCAGCCGTAACATTTCCCCGGCCGCTATTAACATCAACAGCAACTCCCTGCAAATTACCCGCAGTCACATTCCCCGCAGCTTGTAAAATGACATTTCCCGTTGACAAAGTATTGCCGATCGCAATATTTCCACCGCTAGTAATATCAACTGCACTTCCTTGCAAATTACCCGCAGTAAAGTTAGTCGGTGTTCTCGAAACAATGCTCGCAGCAGGAGCCTCAATCGCTGCCACACTAATATTATTTTGGGCGTTCAGAGTTACCGCTGACAGCGGATTAACTGCGCCTGTGGGGGCGGGAGTAATATTAACTGTCCCGGTTTGAATTTGCTGTGCTGCCGAAATTACCAGTTTTTCGGAAGCGGTGACATTACCCGCAGCAACAGTTCCAGAATTGCTGTTGACATTAATCCCAACACCCTGCAAATTTCCTGAATTTACATTTCCCGCAGCCCTGACATTAATATTTCCCGTTGATGCAGTATTAGCTGTTGTAATATTCCCCGCGGTGCTGGAAACATCCACGGCTCCCCCCTGCAAATTACCCGCAGTTAAATTGTTGTTTGCTCTCAAAGCAACGGTGGCAGTGGGAGCATTAACTGATGCCACGTTAATATTAGTTTGCGCGTCCAGATTGACTGTGGGAATCGCAGGATTAACTGGATTTGCCGCCGGATTAACCGTGATTGGCGCTGTGCTAATTTGCTGTCCCGCTCCAATTCTCACATCTCCCGCAGTCGCGATCGCACCCGTAGCGACACTTCCGTTGCGACTGGTGGCGCTGACAGTCGTACCCGCGAGGTTCCCTACAGTTAAGTCGCCCGAAGCTGCCAGAGTGACATTCTCGGCGGCTGTAATGTTAGCAGGTGTTGTATTCGGGACAATTATATTGGGATCTGTCAACACTCCCACAGTGCCGGAGTTGCTGGTAACATTAACTTGAGAACCCCGCAAAGTCCCAAAATTGATACTACCGCCTGCTGTCAGTGCGATCGCCCCAGCATTCCCAGTGTCGATCGCACCCGTTACTATATTACCCCCAGTCGTATTCAGAGTAATATTGCCATTGATATCAGCAGGAGTGATGTCATTTGTCAAGATAATATTGTTGACAGCTTGAATATCAATCGTCGAACCCGATATCAATCTACCCCCAACTATCACAGCCCCGGCCGTGCTTTCTAGATTAATTCTACCGCCGTTAATCTCTCTAGTTGCCACATCTCCGGTGGCAGATAAAATCACCGGCCCGCCTGCTACAATATTTTCCACAGCAATCAGATTTCTGCGAAAAACTGGCCCGGAAGTGAAACTGGCATCCTCGCCCAAACTGTCAGGAGAAATATTCACCGGATTTGCCAGATTTGCCACTCCCGCCCGCAGAATCAAAGCCGGACTCCTGGTTAAAATAGCAATATCTGGATCGTTAAAATTAACATTTTCAGTCCGCAATGCCGTATCAGGGCCAGTAATTGTAATATCCTCACCAACAATGCTTCCCCTCGCCTCAACTTTTAGCGAAGTACCAGTATAATCTCCAAAGAAAACATCACCTTCGGAACTGATAATCGGGTCAAATAAACTCACAAAATTTCCCGGCATTCCCGACAGATTCCGCACCGAAAAATTGCCACTCGAAGCAAAGTGAGCATCCCCCGAAATCGTGCCGTTGCTGACTAAACTCAAATTGCCGCCGCTTTGGAATTGTGGGGGAAGAGATAAGCCGCCCGTAGCATTTTGAGTGAGAATGTCGATCGCGCGATCGGCCCTAATCTCTAAATTCCCCCCAGCCCGGGCCAAAAACGGATTCTGCGCGCTGTCTCGAACCCGCACCGCATCCCCTGCCCGCAAATTCAAATCCCCCGCAGTTTGCAGCCTAGCCCCCGCTAACGTGAGATTTCCCGCAGCCGAAATAGTCGCACTTCCCGCATTCACCTGCGGAAGCACAGACATATTCCCCGCAGCAATTGCCACATCTCCAGAATTCACCTGCAAACCAGAATCCACAAGTCGCACACTACCATCAGCAGCAACCGCAACACCAGCAGCCTGATTTTGCCCCGTACCTGTCAGCAACTGCGGCAAAGAAACAGGATTGAAAGACTGTTGAGAATTCCCCAAATTCCCGCCCGTTGGTATTTCCAAACTCAACAAAAGCCCCGGTTGACTAATGCGCAAAACATTCTCACCCGGAACAGCAACAACAGTAAGTTTCCCCCCCGGTGCCGACAACTGGCCCGTACTCACAACCGTACCACCCAGCAAACTCAAACTCTGTCCCGGAGTCACAGCCAAATTGCCAGCATTAACAATACTTCCCGATTGACCCGCACCAAAATAAAAAGCATTTGGCGTGCCAACTAAGGCGCTAAAATTATTTGTACCCGCCGCATTAAACCAATTAGAACCAAAACCAACACCAGTAGCAGTAGTTGCAGTGAAAGCCCCCGGCACATTCAAACTCGCATTCGGGCCAAACACAATCCCCGCAGGATTAATTAAAAACAGATTAGAATTGCCGCCCGTGACAGTAATTAAACCATTAATTAGCGAAGGGTTCGGGCCAGCAATTCGAGCTAATATATTTTGAATAGCCGAATTAGTCAGAAAATTAGCAATCTGACCTTCATTTAAGCCGAACTGCCCAAAACTGTGAAAAAGATTTGCCCCGTCTCCCGACAAACTGCCACCGTTAATATCGTAGCGGTTGCCGCTGCGGGTCACAGCCGTACCCGTACCGTCAGCAGCAGGCACGACTGTTTGTGCCTGGGCGAAAGTATTAAAAATTAACAAAGAAAACGGACAAATAAATAGCCCGACCTTTTTAATCTTTAAGTTGGCGTTTTTCATAGCAGCTACAGTCGATCGCAATTTCCCTCAATTATCGCACCCGCGAACAAAATAATCGTAAATCACAAATTAATTGCTCATGACAACTCCCAAAATCAAAAGCTTGTACACAGACGGCGCTTGTTCCGGCAACCCAGGCCCCGGCGGCTGGGGTTCAGTCGTTTGCTTCGCCGACGGCAACTGTCACGAACTCGGAGGTGCAGACCCCCAAACCACCAACAACCGCATGGAAATGCAGGCTGCCGTTGCTGCCCTCGAATTTTTTGCAAATTCCGGTCAAACTGAACCAGTCACCCTTTACACGGACAGCGAATACGTTAAAAACGGCATCACCAAATGGATTCAAGGCTGGAAAAATAAAGGCTGGAAAACCTCGACGGGCAAAGATGTCGTCAACCAAGACCTCTGGCACCTGCTAGACAAGCTGAATTCCCGGCAAGTCAACTGGGAACACGTCCGCGGCCACTCCGGCGACTTCTACAATGACAGGTGCGACGAAATTGCCCGCAAATTCTCTCACAATCTCACTCCCGAACTGCAACAGCAGAAACCAACAGCAGATGAGGCTGGGGCGAGCATGGGGGAATCGCCACGCTTTGAAAACACAATTGTTTTGGCAGAAACGGACGCAACTGGTAACAAAACGATAGAATCCTATGTCATAACTTCTGACCTTCCGATCTCCAACTCTACCATGATGGATTCAACTGC
This sequence comes from Cyanobacteriota bacterium, assembly GCA_043767465.1. Lineage (GTDB taxonomy): Bacteria > Cyanobacteriota > Cyanobacteriia > Cyanobacteriales > Microcoleaceae > Microcoleus. The sequence continues at coordinate 12,964 of JAYUGZ010000722.1, read as the reverse complement.
CGATACCCTGGAGAACTTGCCCCGCGAGGTGAGGGTTCAGGAACTTCGCAATCTGATCGAAACCTTGCACATAGCTGATGAAGTTGCCACCAAAGGCTACTTGATTACCAGTTCTGAACTGGCCGATTTGATGGATGTAAATGCCAGCGCTGTTACCAGTCGCGGAGATAACTGGGTTTGGCGCAACTGGGTAGTTTCGCGGGTGCGCCGCGAGGGCAACCAAATTCTCTGGCAATTAGAGCGCATTGACCACGTTAGTACAACGGATTAGTCGTCACTCATCAGTCATCAGTCATCAGTCAGATTCTGACAAGTGCCTTTTGCCTGCGGCGATATCTAGGACTAATTCCCAGAACTCTAACGGTAGGTGCGCGCTGCGCACCTTACCCATTTCAACACGTCAAATATAAGTTCACCTATAATTAAAAAAGATAAACAAATCATCAATAAACAGTGAAAAACCAGAGTTTGCTCGGTTTAATGAACTGGCTGCAACCCAAACCAGAAACCGTTTTGTTGTGCGACTCAATTGCAGCAGCTTCTGACATGGCATTTATGCTCAACGGTGACTGGGATGGCTGCAATAGCTTGGTTCTCCCTAAATCCGACAAGGTAGCAATTGAAGCAGCCGCTAGTTTGGTGGAGACATCGTGGTGCTACCAAAATGCTTGTGAAACAATTTTAATCCGGCTGCCAGTTGACGAATTTCTGCGCCGCTACGCCCAGGGAGAAAGATTTTTTATTAATGCTAACTTGAGATGCGCCCAATTGCGTGAAGTTTGCTTGGAAAACATTGATTTGAGTTATGCCAAATTGAATTTGGCTGACTTGGGCGGCACTAATTTAAGCAAAGCAAACTTAACAGCAATCGAGATGCCAGCAGCAAATTTGATTGGCAGCAACTTGAGTGGAGCGCGATTTGTTAGGGCTAATTTAGCGGGAGCTAATTTATCAGATGCCAATCTCAGAGGTGCAAATTTGAGTTATGCAGATTTAAGCAATGCTAACTTTAAAAATGCAGATTTAAGAGGTGCAAATTTAGAAAGAGCAGACTTAAGAAAAGTTTGCTTAAATGAGGCGATAGTTGAGTAAAATAAGTTGAGCGGCGACAGTCAATTATTAATACCCCGCGTTCCAATTTCGTAGTGTCCGATCACAGTTCGCAACCGGAGAGCGGACTGAAGTCCGCACTACGAACCGTTTTAAGAACACAACCTTCAAGTCCAGATATTTTATGCACATTGCAACTGTGATCGGCCCAACGGGGCGACTCAATCTCACCGACACGGGCGCGGCAAGCAGCGCAGCACCACCAGCCATCCCCCTCCTGTTAGTACACGGTATGGCATACGACCTCGGAGTGTGGAACGAGTCGATCGCACTTTTGCGCGCCAATCTCGGCCAAAACCAGCGCATTCTGGCGATCGACCTCCGCGGCCACGGCGCCTCCGATCCGCCCGCAGACGGCGATTACACCCCCGATAGCTGCGCCGCCGACATCCTCGCCGTCCTCGACGCGCTGGAGATCCCGCAAGTAGCCCTTGTCGGACACAGCTTCGGCGCCCTCGTCGTCCTCGCCACCGCAGCCGCCGCCCCAACGCGGGTGACGCACGTCATTCTCGCCGATCCTCCCGGTGACTTTAACTACCTGCCACCCTCCGTATACGAAGCACAGATGGTTCCCTTCCTCGCAGCGCTGGCGGGCGACGGCTACCGCGCCGCAGCAGAGGAAAAATTCGCCCAAGCCCTCGAAGGCGGTAGTCCTGCGACGCGCGAAACCACGATCGCACGCCTTGGGGCAACGCCGCGCGATCGCCTAGTCGGTATGTACAAAGGTATGTTTGCTTACAACGCCGTCGGTGCGATCGATCGCATCCTCGCAACTCCGGGCGCGCGAATCGCAGCAGTGCTCGCGCCGTCCAACTCCTGGCCCTTCAGCCTCCATGTACTCCGGCCTGCGATCGCCACCACCGTCATACCAGAAACCAGCCACTGGTTGCAGCTTGATGCGCCGGTTCCCTTCGCCGAAGCAGTCGCGGCGGCCTTGAATGCAATTGATTAGTCATTAATCATCATGCAAACCCTATTCGTCTAGTTTCGATTGTACTGCGACATAAAATTGACACAAAGTAGACAAAACTGACATCAAGAACACATTTTAAACTTAGTTCCTGCTGCTTTCTAGGGAGTCGGCTTTGCTCTGTTGCCTCATCTGCTGGAAATAGACATTCAATTCGCAATTCTCGCCAGTTGACTAGCTCTAAACATCGATCGCAAAATTGTGATAGTCACACATGAATCACATAGCTGAACACGGGTCGTTTGTCGGCGCTGGAATCGTGATCGACCAGAAGGAACTATGGCATACATTCTACATATTGATTCTAGTCCGAGGAGATCGATCGCAAATACCCGCGCCCAAGTCGCCCAACTGATAGAAAGGTAAGATTATGCAGCAACATTTCACATTAAAACTTTTCTCAGCACTAGGTTGCGGGCTGATAGCCGGAGTCTTCTTTGCCTTCTCCACCTTCGTGATGAACGCCCTCGCCCGACTCCCGCCGGCGCAGGGTATTGCAGCGATGCAATCGATCAATATCACTGCGATCAATCCATTGTTTATGACGGCGCTTTTCGGAACTGCTGCGGCTTGTATCTTTCTGATTGTCTCCTCATTCAAGTCGCATCAGCCGGGTGCTGCCTATTTGCTGATTGGTAGCTTGTTGTATCTCGTGGGTACGGTGGGAGTGACGATCGCCTTCAATGTACCGCTAAACGATGCGCTGGCAAAAGTCGATCCAGGCAGCACTGAGGGCGCGAAAATATGGGCTAGCTACCTTGTTAACTGGACAATCTGGAATCATATCCGGGCGTTATCCGCGTTTGTGGCAGCCGGATTGTTGATTATTGGGCTTGGCGTGCGATCGACACAATAGTCATGTTGTGTATCAGGTTTAAGGCTGATATTGACCAAATTGTACGCGGATTAGGAACAGGCTCTCCGGCCTGTTCCACAAACTGTGAAATTTGCTTGTAGAAAAGGTATGGCGAGAGTTTGCACGTTGTGCTTTCTCACGAGTAGTCTGAGACTCGCTACCCTGGGAATTAGAGGGCTGCGATCGCGATCGCCGATATATTCAGACACGGCACAATCAGCGTGCACCCTGGGTGACAACCTCTGCTGCTTCCTGTTGATACATATTGTTGAGCGATCGCCCCAGCCTAGGATCGCCACCTCCCCGGCAACAAACACCCCCCTAACTGGGATCGCGAAGCTGTAATCCGCTACAATCCAGTTTGGTAAAGAATTTTTACAAGTTCACTGCCCATTACAGCCGTTTCGGCCTGTACTACCCAACCTGCGTGAAAATATGGATTTTGCTACTCTTGCCGCCCAGCTAACTGCTGGAACGATCTTGCCAGAGGGAATTGTCATCATCACCCTCTTGGTGGTTCTCGTCGGCGATTTAATCGTAGGCCGCAGTTCCTCTAATTGGACTCCCTACGTTGCCGTTGCGGGTTTGCTGGCCGCCGTCGCTGCCTTGTGTTTGCAGTGGGATAACGTTGATACCATCTCGTTTCTGGGCGGTTTTAACAGCGATGCCTTGAGTTTAGTGTTTCGCGGAATTATCGCTTTGACTGCGGCTGTCACTATTTTGATATCCGTCCGCTACGTACTGCAAACTGGTACTGCTTTAGCGGAATTTATCGGCATTTTGCTCACCGCTACTTTGGGGGGAATGTTCCTTTCCGGCGCTGATGAATTGGTGATGATTTTTATTTCGTTGGAAACTCTGAGTATCTCGTCTTATTTGCTGACGGGTTACACAAAACGCGATCCGCGTTCCAATGAAGCTGCTTTGAAATATTTGTTAATTGGTGCGTCTTCTTCGGCGGTGTTTCTTTACGGTTTGTCGCTGCTGTACGGGTTGTCTGGTGGTGAAACTAAGCTAAGTGCGATCGCAGTTAATCTTTCTACAGTTAATCACGGTCAATCTCTCGGTTTGGTGGTTGCTTTGGTTTTTGCGATCGCCGGAATCGCCTTCAAAATCTCCGCAGTGCCCTTTCACCAGTGGACTCCAGACGTTTACGAAGGTTCGCCAACACCCGTTGTCGCCTTCCTTTCAGTCGGTTCCAAAGCAGCCGGTTTTGCCCTAGCCATCCGCTTGTTAACAACAGCTTTCCCCGCACTTATCGAACAGTGGCACTTCGTATTCACAGCCTTAGCCATACTCAGCATGGTGTTGGGCAATGTGGTTGCCCTCGCCCAGACTAGCATGAAGCGGCTTTTAGCTTATTCGTCGATCGCCCAAGCCGGCTTTGTGATGATTGGTTTAGTAGCAGGAACCGAAGCCGGTTACTCCAGCATGATATTTTATATGTTGGTTTATCTGTTCATGAACCTAGGCGCTTTCGCCTGTATCATTCTGTTCTCGCTGCGCACTGGAACCGATCAAATCAGCGAATACTCCGGTTTGTATCAAAAAGACCCGCTGCTAACATTAGCATTGAGTATTTGCCTGCTTTCCCTCGGTGGAATTCCGCCACTGGCTGGATTTTTCGGCAAAATATATCTATTCTGGGCAGGCTGGCAAGCTGGGCTTTACGGCTTAGTTATCCTGGCATTAGTTACCAGCGTAGTTTCAATTTACTACTACATCCGCGTCGTCAAAATGATGGTAGTAAAAGAACCTCAAGAAATGTCGGACTCCGTGAAAAACTATCCGCCAGTTCGCTGGAACCTTCAGGGAATGCGGCCATTGCAAGTCAGCGTTGTACTCACCTTAGTTGCAACAACATTGGCAGGAATTTTATCAAATCCTTTGTTTAACTTAGCCAACGATTCTGTGACCAAAACTCCGATGCTGCAATCGGCATTGAGTCACGTTGTACCAGTTGCAACTGCGAAAGTTGAATCAAATCTTTTGTCTCGCTACGATTAATCGTAGCTAAATTAAAAAGATTGGAAAGCGCCTAATTGTCAAATATTAGGTGCTTTTTTATATCTCAAAAATTGTCGTAGATGCAGACGGCTGTTCAAACCGCTACTATACGAACAAAACCCGCCGACGCGGGTTAAAAACTGAGCATTTAAAATCATACTATTTTCCTGATACCGCATTTTCTTTACACCGCGGAGGCGGACTACCCTTCGGGAAGGCTAACACGTTTGACAAGAAGCGGCTTCAACCGCCGTCTTCTTCGTTTGACAAGAAGCGGTTGAAACCGCCGTCTGCATCTACTGAAGCGTATTGGATTGTGATATACTATTAGTCATGATTTTTAACCGCATATTGAAGCAGATTAACACAGATTAACGCGGATAAAATATAGTGGAGGTGTAAAAATGTTAGTAAAAACCAAGTCAAAGTTTTATACTCCCGATGAGTACCGGCAATTAGAAGAAACTGCTGAGTTTAAAAATGAATATCGCGATGGAGAAATTTTAGAGATGGCAGGTGGCACAATTAATCACAGCCAGATAATCGGTAATATTTATGCATTCTTGAAATCTGCTTTGCGGGGACAGAATGCAAGACCATTTATGAGCGATTTGCGGTTGTGGATTCCTCGATACCGACGGGGAACTTACCCCGATGTGATGGTAGTTGAAGGAGAATTAGTTTGCACTCCAGGACGCAAGGATGAGATAGTAAATCCGGTACTGATTGTCGAAGTGCTTTCTAAGTCTACCAAGGATTTTGACCGAGAGGATAAGTTTCGGTTTTATCGATCTATTCCTGAATTCCGCGAGTACGTATTAGTCAGCCAACAAGAATTTTTAGTGCAACAATATATTAAGAATGAATCAAATCAATGGTTATTTCAGGAATATGAGGGAGAATCTGCAACAGTTTCTTTCACTTCGATAGGAGTGGAAATGTTGATGAGTGATATCTATGAGCTAGTTATATTTAAAACGGAGGAAACAGAAGTACAGGAATGAAATTCATGCTATTGGGTGATGGGATGTTTAACTCGATAACAGTAAAACAATAATTTGGTTCATCGGTGAATAGATACAATGTCATTGCGAGCTCACGAGCGTTGCAATCGCAGAATCTTGAGATTGCTTCGCAGGGCTCGCAATGACATAATTAAGTCAATCCAGAGCGCCAAAGTTCAAAACTTAAATTTGGAATAAAATCGCATGAATGTAATCTGGCTACTGTTAAAAGCTTCTTGGTTGAATGTTTCCATCGCCATCCTCACAGGCTTAATTAGCGGCGGTTGCAGCGCCCAGTTAATTGCTCTGATCAACCGCGCCATCAGCGATAATTCCAATCAGAATTTAGTCTCGTATTTTGCTGGATTGGCAGTTTTAGCCCTCGTCACCGGAGTAATCTCCCAATTTTTGTTAATCTACCTTTCTCAAGAAGCTGTGTACAATCTGCGGCTGAGTTTAAGCCGAGGGATTTTGTCTTCTCCTTTGCGGCACTTGGAAGAATTGGGTGCTAATCGGTTGCTGGCTACTCTCACCGATGATGTGGGAACGCTTTCTAATACTATATTTTTGATTCCTTTTCTCTGCGTAGATATCGCTGTTGTTGTCGGCTGTTTGACTTATTTAAGCACGCTTTCTGGGGCGGTTTTTGCTGTAGTATTTGCTTTTTTAGCGCTGACTATCGCCACTGTACAGCTATTGCTCAACAGAATGAGAAAATTCTTCAATTTAGCCAGAGAAGAACAGGATAAATTGTTCAAGCATTTTCGCAGCATTACTGAAGGAATTAAGGAACTGAAACTGCACTCGTTGCGCCGCCAAGAGTTTTTTGATCAAGAGTTGCAGGTAAGTGCTGCTGATTCTCGCGATTACAATTTGCAGGCGCTGAATACCGCAGCAGTGGCGACGGGAGTCGGACAATTGCTATTTTTCATGCTAATTGGTTTGCTATTGTTTGCTTTGCCGAGATTTGTGCCAGTTTCTACACCTGTTTTGTCAGCTTATATTCTGACAAGTACCTATTTGATGTCTCCGTTTCAGAATATTTTGCAAAGGCTACCGCTGATTTTTCGGGCTAATACTTCTGTTGAGAAGATTGAGAAAATGGGATTGGCTTTGGCGAGTCAATCTGAGGTAACTGCTGCGCTTCAACCACTGAAAAATGCTGATTGGAAAATGCTGGAGTTGAAGGGGACTACTCACAGCTATCCGGGAGATAAGGAAGACAGTAATTTTGTTTTGGGCGAAATTAGTTTAAAGTTTCATCCGGGGGAATTGGTGTTTATTGTGGGTGGTAATGGCAGCGGTAAGTCTACTTTTGCTAAGTTACTTACTGGTTTGTATATTCCTGAATCGGGAGAGATTCTCCTAGATGGACAGCCGATTGGTAATGAAAACAGAGAGTGGTACAGGCAACATTTTTCGGCTATTTTTTCTGATTTCTATCTGTTTGAAAGGTTGTTGGGGATGACGACTAATCACGATTTGGACAATCAGGCGGCTGAATATCTGCGAGAGTTTCATTTGGATAACAAAGTTGAGGTGAAAGATGGTGTTTTGTCTACTACTGCTTTGTCTCAGGGACAGCGAAAACGGCTGGCTTTGCTGACTGCTTATTTGGAAGATAGGCCGATTTATTTGTTTGATGAGTGGGCTTCGGATCAAGATCCGTTTTTTCGGGATATTTTTTACAAGCAGTTGTTACCTGAGTTGAAACGGCGGGGAAAAACTGTGTTTGTGATTAGTCATGATGACCGCTATTTCGATTTAGCCGATCGCGCAATTAAACTAGATTACGGTAAAATTGAGTATGACCGACAACATGGATAACTACCGCATAGTCGAAACTTTGACGGAAAATCAGGTCTCCGACTTGATGGATTTGTACAAAAACGAGTTTTGGTGCAACCAGCGCACGCGAGAGGATGTGGTGAGAATGCTGGCCGCTACTGATGTTATCATTGGTTTGGTCGATGAGGGCGATGGCGTCCCGCCCCGCAAGCTACGATTAATTGGCTTTACCCGCGTCATCACCGATTTTGTGTACAGGGCGATGATTTTTGATGTGATTGTTCACCCAACATACAGAAACAGGGGACTGGGTAAGGTGTTGATGGATGCAGTTGCTAATCATCCCAAACTTCAAGCCGTGGAGAATATTAGTCTTAACTGTTTACCGAAAATGATACCATTTTACGAGCGCTGGGGTTTCACGGGTAATGTGGGAGAAATGAAGTTTATGCGGCGGCTAAAACGCTGAATTCAGCCAACTCAAAGCCCCAATTTTTCTCGAATTACTTCTGCTTTGAAACCGACTAAAACAGCCGTTCCATCTTTAACAAAAAGAGGACGCTTCAACAGCATTGCATCCTTAGCAAAAGCTTCCACCCACTGTTCGCTAGTCCAATCTTTCTTGTCGTCGCCCAAAGCGCGATCAGATTGACCGGATGTGTTTCGCATTGGTTGAAAACCTAACGTAGCTACCCAGTTTTGAATTGTTTCCCGCGTTGGGGGCTGTTCTTTTGTGTCAATGAACTCGTAAGTAACACCACTATCTGTGAGCCACTGAAAAGCTTTTTTGCAGGTTCCGCAGTTGGGGATTCCGTAAACTTGAATTGACATATAGGGACAGTTGACAGTTGACCTGGGACAGTTGACAGTTGACCGAAGAAGGAAGAAAGAAGAAGGGAGGAAGAAAGATTGGCAGCGGATTGTGTAACGGATTTAACGGATTTAACGGAGGTCAGAAGTCAGAAGGCTTTGGTGATCTAGCAGGAAAGCAATATAATATCTCATTTTTTGGCCATTGAAAACGTCTTAAACGTCTTGGGGGTTTCTATAATACTGACAACTGCCAACTAACAACTGCCAACTAACAACTACCAACTAACAACTGCCAACTAACAACTGCCAACTAACAACTGCCAACTGCCAACTGCCAACTGCCAACTGACTAAGGACTAATGACTAATTTAGCTTGTTGAATCCATTTTTGCACGCGATCGACTGAAGGAGTCAAATCATTGCGCTGCATTGTCGCTACGTGGAGTCTTAAGATGTGTTGGTGCAATCTTTCGACGGGCATTTGAGCCAATTGAGCCGCAGAAGCAACGCCCGCGTGGAGTAACAGCCCGCAATACTGACACCCTACACTCGGAATTCGAGCCAAATTTGCCATCGCTACCCATTTATTAACATATCGAATGTCAATCTGTAATTGATGTGCTAGCAACACTTTCGCAGCCGGTGTTTTCGTCATGCGAATTAGTTGGGCAGTTGTGGTGATGCCACACTCTTCCAGTTGTGATTGGTTTTCGTTGCTCAATCCCGGTAAGTGTTCGATCGGCCAGTCGCGTACTTGTACGGAAGTTTTAGGAGCTTTCTGAGAAGTTTTCATATTTTTCTTCAGTGAATTTACTTATACTTTAAAGTCTCAAAGATCAAACCGTCAATAGAGGCGATCGCCCTTGTCACCAAATCAACAAAAACCAGACCGACTAATTTTGCCGATCGCGGGTGTTGAATCATTGCTGCATTGCTTTACCAGTAATGCTTTCAGCCTTTTCGTTCTCGCACTCGGGCAAAGTTCATGCTGAACAAAATCATGCTGGAGATGATGGCAAAGACGAGAAAAAAGACAGTGAAAAAAATGACAGCAGGAAATAAGATAAAGATTAGACTTTTTGCGAAAATGGCTGCTAAGTTGGAAGTTAGGACTTTAGTGCTTTAGTGCGGAGAATTAAAGGACTGAAGTCCTTACTACGAACCAAACTCAAATTTTTAAGTTGTAACTGATGAAAAATAAAAACTACGATTTGCTAAGAAATATTTTACACCAACGGCGGCAAAAACTGGCCAGTTTAATTGATTTTCCGGTAATTCTGTGGTCTGGGCGCAGCATTCCTCGCAATTATCCAGCACTTACTTATCCATTTCGCGCCAGCAGTCACTTTCTATATTTTGCTGGTTTGCCTTTAGAAAACGCCGCGATTCGCTTAGAATCGGGCAAATTAGAACTGTTCTTAGATGACGCAGATCCTAGCAGCACACTTTGGCACGGGGAAATGCCGAAAAGAGCAGAAATTGCTGAACTAATTGGCGCTGATGCTGCTTGGACAATGAGTGAGTTGAAAGTGCGAGCAACCAACGCAGCAACGATCGCCCTTCAGGATAACTTGATTCGGTTGCAACAGTCGGAAATTCTCGTAGCTTGCGGGGCGGGACGCCATCGGCCTTTAGCACCTTCCAAATTGCCAACAGGTATCGATTTAGAGTTAACTCAGGCGATCGTATCTCTGCGCCTGAGCCACGATGCAGCCAGTTTGGTCGAATTGCGTCAAGCTGCTGCTGTCACCGTAGCAGCTCACAAAGCGGGGATGGCGGCAACTCCAACAGCTAAGATTGAAGCGGGTGTGCGCGCTGCCATGGAAAGCGCGATCATCTCGGAAAATATGACCTACGCCTATCCCAGTATCGTGACGGTGCATGGGGAAGTTCTGCACAGCGAACATTATCACAATCCCCTACAAGCAGGAGATTTGCTGTTAGCAGATGTCGGTGCCGAATCGTCAATGGGATGGGCGGCTGATGTGACTCGCACTTGGCCGGTTTCGGGTAAGTTTTCGCCGACTCAAAGAGCGATTTATGATGTGGTTTTGGCAGCCCATGATGCTTGCATTGAGCAAATTAGTCCTGGCGTGGAATATCAAGATATTCATCTGTTAGCTGCTCGGATTATGGCTGAAGGATTGGTCGATTTGGGTATCTTGCGGGGCAATGTTGAAGACTTGGTGGAAATGGATGCTCACGCACTGTTTTTTGTGCACGGAATCGGACATTTAATCGGTTTGGATGTTCATGATATGGAAGATTTGGGCGATTTGGCTGGCTATGAAGCAGGAAGAGTGAGAAGCAGTCGGTTTGGGTTGGGTTTTTTGCGGCTGAATCGAGTTTTGCGATCGGGAATGGTGGTATCGATAGAACCGGGATTTTATCAAGTTCCAGCAATCTTAAACAACCCAGAAACTCGCGCCAAATATAAAGATTATGTAAAATGGGATGAGTTGGAAAAATTCGCAGATGTGCGGGGAATCAGGATTGAGGATGATATACTTGTTAGCGAAGCGGGTAGAGAAGTATTGACAGGGGAATTGCCAACAAAAGCTCTGGAGATTGAGAATTTAGTTGCGGTAAATATGTAAGTATAGTCTAGTTCGATCGCACTTATACAGTTCCATCAGGCGTGAAAAAAGATAAATAAAGATGAATAAAGCTTGGCAAATAAGTCTTTTTGTGCTCGTTGACAAACTAGCGACGCAAGTCCAAAAATTCGCAGCACGGAGGCTTGCACGCATTTTTCGCAAACCTGTACCGGCGCCGCCACGGATGCAAGCTGCACCTTTGCCCAGCAACGAAGAGGAGAGACTAAAAGCACTTCACCGCTACAATGTTCTCGATACAGAGGCTGAAGCAGCTTTTGATGACCTAACAGCTTTAGCATCCTATATTTGCGGCACTCCTATTGCTTTAGTCAGCTTAGTAGATTCTAACCGACAGTGGTTTAAATCAAAAGTCGGTCTGGATGCGCCAGAAACTCCGAGAGAGTTAGCTTTTTGCGCTCACGCTATTTTAAATCCGAACGAATTGCTAGTTATACCCAACGTCCTAGAAGACGATCGCTTTGCGGGGAATCCCCTAGTAACTTCCGATCCAAATATTCGATTTTATGCTGGAGCGCCGCTAGTAACTTCTGACGGTTTCCCGATCGGCACTTTGTGCGCCATAGATACAGTTCCTCGCAATCTCACCCCAGAACAACTAGAAGCGCTGCGGACTTTAGGAAGGCAAATTATCAGCCAAATGGAGTTGCGAATTAATCTGACTAAATTAAAGCGTGCACAGATCAGAAACAAACAAGTAGAAGCCAAACTCCGTTCTAGTGACGAGCAAATTGTCAATTTTTTAGAAGGAATGAGCGATGCTTTTTTTGCTCTCGACCCCCAGTGGCGATTTACTTACATCAATTATAAAGCATCGCAATTTTTGCAGCGCTCGTCGGAAGAACTTTTTGGTAAGAATTTTTGGGAACAGTTTCCTGACTTAGTAAATTCGGTATTTTATAAAGAATGTCATGAAGCTGTTTCTCAACAAGTTGGAGTGACTTTTGAAAAATATTATCGTCCCTTAAAAGTGTGGTTGGAAGTGCGGGCTTTTCCTGGTTACGATGGCATTTCTGTGTTTTTTCACGACATCACCAAGCGCAAGCAGATGGAATCTGCACTCAGGAAAGAACAGGAAAAAACGGATGGTTTACTGCTAAATATTTTGCCAGAAGCTATTGCCGAAAGGTTGAAGCAGGAACCGGGGGTAATTGCCGACAAGTTTGAAAAAGCCACAATTCTTTTTGCTGACTTGGTGAATTTCACTCAAATTTCTACCACCATGTCTGCAACCAAATTAGTATATTTGCTGAATGAAATTTTCTCGACTTTTGACGAACTGACTGATAAGCACGGGTTAGAAAAAATTAAGACGATCGGGGACGCTTACATGGTAGCAGGTGGTATTCCCATTGAACGCCCAGATCACGCAGAGGCGATCGCCGAAATGGCACTGGATATGCTAGTAGCAATTCAGGAATTGAATGTGAAGCTAGACGCGAATTTTGACATCCGCATCGGGATTAATAGCGGCCCGGTGGTAGCGGGGGTAATCGGCACTAAAAAATTCATTTATGATTTGTGGGGAAATGCGGTGAATACAGCCAGCCGGATGGAATCTCACGGGATACCAGGTCGGATTCAAGTCAGCCACTATACTCATAAGTTGCTGCATGATAAATATGAATTTGAAGATCGCGGCGAGATCGAGATTAAGGGTAAAGGGGAAATGCGGACTTATTTCATGACGGGTAGAAAAACAGTAAGTGAGATGGAAATCGGAGAGTAAATGTAGCAGAGGGAAGTTCGGCAACGGATTTTTTAACGGATTTAACGGATGTCACGGATAGAGGGAAGTTCG
>JAYUGZ010000721.1:0-8572 GCA_043767465.1 Cyanobacteriota bacterium | reverse complement strand
TCTAATTCAAGGGCCGCCGGGAACCGGAAAAACGACGGTAATTGCGGAAATTTGCTATCAAATTGCGCGTCAAGGTGGGAAAACCCTAATTGCTTCCCAGGCAAATTTAGCCGTTGATAATGCTTTGAGTCGGTTGGTGCACAATCCGGCAATTCGGGCTTTGCGGAAGGGAAAAGCCCATAAGGTGCAGGAAGAAGGGCAGCCGTTTTTGGAAGAAAATGCGATCGGCACTTGGCTACAAAATACGGCGACTGATTGCGAACAAAAACTGTCGCAGCGTCAGATTAATGTGACATCTTTGCGACAGTTGGTGGCAGATTTCGACAGATTTAACGCCTACTCTGCCGCCGAGAGAGATTTTTTTAAGGGATTAAAACATCTGCACGATAGTCAGGCAGATGTTGAGGAAAAGTTGAGCGCGCAATCAGCAGCGTATCAACTAAGTTTAACCGCAAAAAGCGAGATTACATCCTTAGTTGATGGGCTGGCAAATTTGCTGTCTGCGCCGGAGATTAACTGGGAATCTTCGGAAGTTGCCGAGTTTATGCCGAAACTAAAACCTTATTCGGAAGGCAATGTTTTAGTCGAAAACTTTATGGCAAATGTGCGGATTTGCGTCAATCATGCTATTCAAATAGGATTCGATCGCCCGATGTGTGGCGCGTTTGGGATTGCGGTTTGGTTGCGGGAAACTGTAGCAGCGCAAATATCCGAATTTAAGACGGCGGGCGATCGCGCTGAGGATGTTTGTCACGCTATGTCAACGGTTGCGGACTCGCTGCGGGTGTCGCGCCAGTTGTCGGATGCGGTGAATCAACTCGAGTTGGGCGACAAGCAAAATCAGACACATCGCCACAATCTCGAACAGAAAATCAGTAATTTGGAACTGCGAAAAACGGAAATTGCCGCCGTTGTCGTCGCCGTTGCGGGATGGATTGAGACGGCTGATACGGGATTGTATGAAGTCGTGAAAGCTTGCTGGGAAACGGGCGCGATGCTTACGGATGATATGGTAGAATTGCCCGCAGGACTTTTGAAAATTGCCCGACAGCTCAAAATGCCGATCGTTCCACCGAAATGTAAAGTCAGTTTGCCCGATTTGGATCGGTTGCGGCAGGCGCTATCCCACGAAGCCACCGCAGGTTTTAAGGACATCCAAGGGCAGCAGTTCCGGTTTAGCGAGTTTTTGCACCTAAATTTGAGTCAAACGCCGATGGTGCTCTCTGCGGGCGATCGCACGCAATGGCAACAACTAGCCAGAGACTTCGCCAGCTACTCCCAAGTCAGTGCAAGTCAGCGCAAATTTATCATCGAAAAAGCCAGCACTTTCTTAGCTAATATCCAACAATTTTATAGTGAATCCTTGCAGCCAAATCAAATCCAGGCAACCTTCGATCGCCTCGTCAAAGAATTGTTACACAGCATCCTCGGAAACGCCCGCCAGTGCATAGTTCCCCTGAAAACCGAAACCGAACAACAACTGATCAAACAGCAACAGTTATTAGATAAAATCGGTCAAACCGTCAGCCAGCAGCAAATATCCGCCGCCCAAGTTCAAGTAGAAACAGCGCAGCAAGAGGCGAACTTAAAAATTAGCGAAGTTACGCATCTATTGCAAGCAATTGTGGAATTACCAAATGTACCAGAAAAGTTGCGGATTTTAGCTGAACAATATCTCGCGCAAAAGTCCAATATTTGGGAGCAACCGCAGCATTTTGTCAAGCAAATTGATGTTTGGAAGGTGAGTGTGATTCAGCTTGATAAATCCATTGCTGACTTAGATCCGTTCGGCATTTTGGAGATGATTAAAAATACTCTTGATGAGCAATTATCCCCGCTACAAATTGCCGCTAAAACTGCGCAGCAGCAACTCGCGGAACTTCAAACGGAATTGAGCCAAATTACCACTCAACTGCAACAACAGCAACCAACAGCAGGATTAATTGTTGAGAGAAGTTGGTGGGAATCAGCATGGCAAAATATCCCGGAAAAATACCAGCCCGAAGTCCCCAGTACCGGATTGTTCAGCGTAGATTTTTTAAGCAAAACCAAGCGTTTATTCAAACATTGGCAGCGGGAATTAGAACGAGAAGAAACTGCCCTAAATCGTTCTCAAAACTTTGTCACAGATTGGATTGAAAAACTCCGCAATCCATCCGAAAAAGACCGCAGCGATTTAAAGCAAATTTATATTGACAATGCCAACGTGATCGGCATTACCTGCGTGCAAGCGGCGAGTTTTGATTTTAGCAAAAATTTTCCCAGCTTTGATGCAGTGATCATTGACGAAGTTAGTAAATGCACTCCACCAGAGTTATTAATCCCCGCTTTGAAAGGCAGAAAATTAGTATTAGTGGGCGATCACAGGCAATTGCCGCCGATGTTTAATCAAAGTACAATCGATGATATCGCCGAAGACATCGGCTGTACCGGAGACGAACTTAGCTTTATCAAAGAATCGTTGTTCAAAATATTGTTTGAAACTGCGGGCGACGGGATCAAAAAAATGCTGACAACTCAATACCGAATGCACCCGCAAATTATGGGCGCAATCAATCAGTTTTACCAGCAAAAGCTCAACTGTGGGATTCTGGAAGCAGACACGAGACGCGCGCACCATCTCGCAGGTGACATCATTAAAGAACACAATCATATCCTGTGGGTGAAAACGCCCGTTGGACAAGGGTTTGAAGAGGGGAAACAGGGTACTTCGCGGTTGAATGTTAAGGAGATTGATGCGATCGAACTTTTGTGCGAACAGATGGAAACGGCTTGGCGGCCTAAAATGGTAGAGGGTGAACCGCCGAAGGAAATCGGGATTATCACTTTTTACGGCGCTCAATTGAACGCAATTAAAGATAGAATAGAAGCAGAAAGATTCCCATCTTTGAGCATCCGCACTGGTACGGTTGACATCTTTCAAGGCATGGAAAGACCTGTGATTATTGTCAGCACAGTGTGCAATAATATTAGGGGCGATATTGGATTTGCCAAGGAACCGGAACGGGTGAATGTGGCTTTTTCCCGTGCTCAGGAATTGTTAATAGTTGTCGGCTGTCACGATTTATTTACGCAACAAACAGGTACTGTCGGAAAAATGTATCAGGAAGTTTCAAAAACGGTGCGTCACTGCGGAGGTTTTGTAGATGTTGCTAGCATCCTCAGCTAAACAAATTGACGCGAATTTAAGTTCGCTAGCGGCACAAATCGAGCAACAAAATCCGGGTTTGTCAGTGTTGGCGGCGCGTCAATTCCGCTTTGCAATTCGCCAAACTCCGCTGGAGGTAGCAATTAGCGAACCGCGCGAGTTTAATGTATTGGAAGAGTTTATTTTGCGGGCTGGTGTTGAGTTTGATCCTGCGCCCACTTTGCAGGAGTTGGCGGATTTGCTGGGGTTGGATCAGGTTTTTGTGAAGACTACGGCGACGAATTTGGTTAATTTGGAAAGTTTAGAGGTTGCGGAAAATGGTACAATTACGATCGCGCCTTTAGGCAAAAATTTTTTCAATCAAGGTGCGGTTAGTCGATCGCAAATCCAATCAATTTATGCCATTTCCGATCCGTTAAATCAAACTCTCACCTTCAAGTTCGATGCTGTAGCCGCAGAATCGATCGACTTACCAGATTTAGCCGATTTAGTATCGCTGGAACATAAAATTACCGACCTTGCGGATTTAAGTATAGCAGAAATCCAGCCGCTAATTCAAGCTTCCGGCTTAGGGATTCACGTCCCAGAAAACGGCAAAATCGTGTCTCAGTGCGATGTCGTGGGCGATGATTTGGATATTTGGCAAATTGTATCAGTTTTTGTGTTGCTGGATGGAATAGAAAATAAAACTACCATCCAACTCCGACAGGGAAAACAAATATTAGAAACCGCATCAAATCGGCTAAATGAGCTCGAATCTCAGCATAAATTGTTATTGAATGACTTGTGCAAATCAACCGCAGAAGATGTTATTTTGGAAGAATCCGAAATAATCGCCACTCCAAAAACTCGGAAACCTGCATCTAAAAAGAAACGCCAGGAAATAGAGTCAGGAAACAAGTAATATGCGGACTCAAGTCCTCACGAAGAACTGGCTTGTAGTGCGGACTTCAGTCCGCATTAGCTAAAAATAATTGATAAATTTAGTGTTTTACTGATTGACAATATACTGTGATTTTGCTATAATCTATAGTTGTATGCGATCGTGCTGAGATTAAATTTGTGTCCGCCAAAGATACCTTCCACGAATCCGTAAAGAGAGCTCTTGAAAAAGAACAGTGGGTGATTACTGCCGATCCACTAAGGTTTAAGTTTGGTAATGTTAAATTTCAGGTCGATTTGGGAGCAGAAAGGTTAGTCGCAGCCGAGCGAGGAGGGGAGAAAATTGCAGTCGAAATCAAAAGCTTCCTTAATCCCTCTGTGATTACAGACTTTTATGCTGCATTGGGACAATTTCTCAGTTATCGGCTAGGGCTGGCATCTGTTGAACCTAATCGGAAATTATACTTAGCAGTACCAATTGACGTGTATAAAACATTTTTTCAGTCTGAATTTACTCAAGCTGCGGTACAACAGTATCAGGTATTTCTAATCGTATACGATTCAAAAAATCAGGTAATTGTGCAATGGACAAACTAGCTCAATATCGTCAATACGTTCAGACATTAATCACCCGTTATGCCGAAGATGATGTTTCCGATGATCAAGTCGAAGTGCAACTTATCTGCGACACAGAACGAGATCATTATCAGTGGATGAATGTCGGCTGGGAACACCTTAACCGAATTTATCAAACCATCATTCACATTGATATAAAAGATGGAAAAATCTGGCTTCAACAAAATTTGACAGAGCAAAATCCAGCGGAGGAATTAGTTGAAATGGGAGTGCCGAGAGAGGATATTATTTTGGGATTGCAACCGCCATACAAACGGCCCTATACTGATTATGGTGTAGCTTAAACAGTTGAAAGTTGACAAAAGATTTATCCTTTCGTTTCTATTCTTCTATTAAGTCTATAAAATATGGTCTTGCAGGGACGGAGAACCATCTAATTGAACAGATTTCCAGAATACTGTATTTTCTATGCTGTAGGGTGCTTTAGTCTTAACGAAAAATTCCAATTTATCTAACTGACGCACCGGACTATTCTTAGGGTGCGTCAGTCTTAATATTACAACAAACAACTTAGGTTTTTCTTTCCTGACGCACCCTACAATAATCCTACTGAGCTTTAACGCATTTTAGCATTCGCAAAGTAGCCGCCGCCGCGTAATTGCGCTTTGCAGAATCATCGGGAGCAAACCGATTGCCGATTTCGTTAAGAGACGAAGCAACAGCACAATAAGCAGACATTTGAGTAATAATAGCAGCAGCCCAATGATTCTGAGTATCCGAAAAAGTTTTAGGAGACTCTTTACCAACTAAATTCGGCTGCATTCCCCGCGCCGACAAACCAAATTCTGAGGCTCTTCGCAGCACAGCCATCAATTCAGCGCGAGTCACCGGCTGTGTGGGTTTAAAAGTTCCATCTTTATAGCCGCTGACTATCTTGTTGTCTCGCGCAAACAGAACTTTTCCCGCACTCCAGCGCGAGCTATCAACATCGCTGTAGGGACGGGTGGAAACATTGCTAGGAAATGTGATGTTAGCACCTGGTATTCCTTTCAATGATTCCAATACTAAAGATACCAATTGCTCTCTGGTAACAGCAAGTTGTGGCCGAAAGGTATTATCTTGAGCAAATCCAGCTACAAACCCAAGGCTCACAGCTTCTTTAATTTCAGAAGCGTAGATATCGGTAGCAATATCTCCGAATGTATTTCCTCCAGTGTTTCCTCCGGTGTTTCCTCCGGTATTTCCTCCAGTATTTCCGCCAGTATTTCCTCCGGTATTGCCGCCAGTATTTCCTCCGGTATTGCCGATTTCTCCCGGTGCGGGTTGACTGCTAGTTAAATAAAAGTGACCTAATACTTTGCCTTGGTAAGCTCTTTTACTGAAGCGCCAAGCGGGATCGAGGGTGATTTTCATGAAGCCGTTAGTATCGCCGTTTGTGCGGCCGATAATTATCGGTTGAGTGTTGTTAGGATCGATGGGAGTTCCCATGAGTAAAACATTGCCGTCAACGGTTTGCAAACTCAGGGTGTATTTTAATGCTAAATCGCTGCCGGCCATGCGAATAGAAAAGCCGTTGCTGTCTGTGGCGCGGCCGCAAATGCCGGTGAAGTCAAAGGTAACTAATAATGGATCGACTGTCACGGGATTAGAGCCACTTTCGCTCCAGCACTTCCGTCTGTCTGTGACTTGTTCTACAATTAGCAATTGGTAGCCGCCTAAAGCGCGGGGTTGGGCGATCGCAATTACTCGATCTTGGTTAATTTCGGTTTCGTCAAATGTATATGCTTTCGCCGGAGCGATCGCCCCGAGTGTTAAAATTGCTGAACCGGCGAGTGCGGCAATTGTTCGTACCAGTGAATGTTTCATAGTTTTTCCCTATTTACCCCTTGTGTTGAGGAGACCTATCTAGAATATGAAAAGGTCGCGCTCTTCAGACAACAAGATAGAATTTTACCATCTCTTGTTCCGGCGATCTCAAGTGCGATCGTACAAATATCAGAAAATAGGTTCGTCGAACTATAAAAAAACGGTGCGCAACACGCTTGTTGACGCACCTTAAAACAAACATTCAAAAAGAGTCTTTCCTGTCTAGCGAAACATACTGCTAACAGAACTGTCTTCGTGAATCCGCCAAATAGTTTCGCCCAGCAAATTCGCCACCGAAAGCACAGTCAACTGCGCAAAACGGTGTTCTTCAGGGACAGGAATTGTATTCGTGACAATTACCTCTTCCAAGACTCCGCTAGACAAACGCTCGATCGCCGGAGGGGAAAAAACAGCATGAGTAGCACAAGCATAAACCTGCCTCGCACCCTCGCGGCGTAACAATCTGGCGCCTTCACAAATCGTCCCCGCAGTATCGATCATATCGTCCACCAACACCGCTGTTTTGCCTCTGACATCCCCGATGACGTTCATCACTTCGGCGACGTTGTGAGCTTGGCGGCGCTTGTCAATAATTGCCAGGGGAGCATCGCCAAGCTTTTTGGCAAAAGCTCTCGCCCTAGCGACTCCGCCAACATCCGGCGAAACCACAACAATATCCGTCAACTGCTTGCTCGCTAGATAATCCAAAAGCACAGGCGAACCGTAAACGTGATCGAAAGGAATGTCAAAATAACCTTGAATCTGAGCCGAGTGCAAATCCATCGCCAAAATGCGACCGGCCCCAGCTTCAGTAATCAAATTAGCGACCAACTTGGCAGTAATCGACTCTCTGCCGGCCGTTTTGCGGTCTGCCCTAGCATAGCCGTAGTAGGGAATCACGGCAGTAACTTGTCTGGCGGAAGCGCGGCGACAAGCATCGATCATAATTAACAATTCCATGAGGCGATCGTTTACCGGACAGCAAGTTGGCTGAATCAAGTAAACATCGCAACCCCGAATCGATTCTTGAATTTGAACGTAGAGCTCCCCATCAGCGAACCGCTTGCGAACCATCGGCCCCAAATCGATCCCCAGATAGCGAGCCACCTCTTGGGCGAGGGGAACATTAGCAGAACCGGAGAACAGCCGCAGACGGTCGTGGGCGGAAATCGACGGCTCGGGAAGCTGAAGCGGTAAAGTAGCAGAACGGATCACAGCAGGCCTCTTGCAAGACGTTTATTTCACCGCCATCTTACCATCTGAAATTAGAAATGTTCAGTCAATATTTTGATAGATTTTATGTTTGGGGTGTTGTCCGATGCCTAAAAATTCTGGCGATCGTCAATTTGAGGCAGATACTTGAAGTACAGCCGCCAAAATTCGGTTAAAAGCCGAAGACAGCCCGGTTAATGCCGATAAAAATGCCACCAACAGGCAATAAACTTGAAAAATACAGTAAAAGTTAAGAATCGGAAGCATACTCCAGATTTTTGATACAGCAAGGCAAGGTAGAAATCGATGAGCTTAAGAGAACGCATTGACGCAGAAATCAAAGCAGCCATGAAGTCCAAGGACAAAGTTCGCTTGGAAACAGTTCGCGGCATCAAGAAATTTATTCTCGAAAAAGAAGTCAGCCTCCGTCCCTCCGGGCAAGACACGCTGACGGAAGCTCAAGAATTGGAAATTTTGATGCAGATAGCCAAACAGCGCCGGGATTCGATCGACCAATACCGCAAAGGTGGCCGCGAAGATTTAGTGGCACAAGAGGAGGCGGAGTTGGCAATTCTAGAAGAGTATTTGCCGGCGCAGATGTCAGACGAAGAGGTGAGTCAAGTGGTTGACGAGGTGATTGCCTCGGTAGGCGCTACTTCTGCCAAAGAAATGGGCAAGGTGATGGGTAAGGCTATGCAGCAGCTTAAAGGCAAAGCAGACGGTAACAGAATTCAAGACATGGTGAAAGCAAAGCTTAACAGTTGACAGTTGACAGTTGACAGTTGGCAGTTGACAGTTGGTAGTTGGCGGTTGGCGGTTGGCAGTTGACAGGAAGAATGTAGTAGCAAATCCCCAGGGGTTTCGGCTTGGCGATCGCCCCAAAAGAAC
>JAYUGZ010000720.1:0-3470 GCA_043767465.1 Cyanobacteriota bacterium | reverse complement strand
CCACTCAACACAGATTTCTGAATTTAGAACCCGAAGAATTGCCACCTTTAGAACAGATAGATGGCACCGTGGCGGTATTAGCTGGACTATCAGGAAATGTCTATTTTCACTGGATGGTGGACGTTTTGCCGAGGATTGAATTGCTGCGACAAAGCGGTAGGGATCTGGCGGAAATAGACTGGTTTTTGGTGAATAGCTGTCAGCACGAATTTCAGCGGGAAACTCTGAGGATTCTGGGCATTCCAGAGGAGAAGGTTTTGGAGAGCGATCGCATTCCTCACCTGCAAGCAACAGAGTTGATTGTACCTTCTTTTGCGGGTTATTTGGGCTGGCCGCCCGGGTGGGCGATCGATTTTTTGAGGCGGGAGTTTCTGAAGGTAATTATACCTGGTTCAAACTATCCAAAACGCATTTATATCAGCCGCAGCAAAGCGAGATATCGCCGAGTTTTGAACGAGGAAGATGTGGTTGAGATTTTGGAGCAATCTGGGTTTGTTTCTATCATGCCTGAGTCGATGTCTTTGACTGAGCAAGTTGCTCATTTTTATCACGCTGAGGTGATAGTTGCAGCCCACGGCAGCGGCTTGACAAATACGATTTTTTGTAAGTCTGGAACTCAAGTAATTGAGTTGGTATCGCCTCATTATATCGGTCATTATTACTGGGGAATCAGTCAATATTTGAAGTTGGAACATTACTTTTTAGCGGGTGAGGCTTTTGAATGCTATCCTATTAGACAGTTGATGTATCAAAATTCGCTGACTGAGGACATTTTGGTGAACTTGAGTTCGCTGAAAAGGATGGTTGAAGTGGTGGGTTTGGGTTAGCTGGCGTCTGGAGTAAGTTTATTTATGCCCTTGATTGAGAAGATGGAAAAAGCAGCGGTTGATTTGAGTCGGCAAGCAGAAGTTTGTTTAGCTGAAGGCAGGTTGAATGAGGCAGTTGCTGCTTGCGAGTCAGCGTTGAAAATTGAACCGAATTTGGCTGCTGCTTGTCAGACGCTGGGAAAGGTGATGCAGGTTCGAGGTGAAATCGAGCAGGCTAAGCAGTGGTATGAAGCGGCACTGGATCGCAATCCCAATTTGCCGGAAGTTTATGCTAATCTCGGCAGTTTGTATTCTCAAGGAAAACAGTGGGAAAAGGCGATCGCAAGTTGTGAAAAAGCGATCGCCCTAGCACCGAATTTTGCTGGTGCTTATCGGCTGTTGGCGAAAATCTGGATGCAGTTGGAAAAGCGAGAAGAGGCGGCAGACTGTTGGTATCAAGCTTTCAAGATTGAACCAAATTGGGCAACGGCTGAGGAGCACGTCACTCTGGGAAATAGTTTAGTTGAATTGGGAAATTTCGCTCGCGCGAGCGAGTGTTATTCGCGGGCAATTGAACTAGACCCGAAGCTGGCAACAGCTTATCACAATTTGGGAGAAATGCTGGTTCGCCAGAAGCGGTGGGATGAGGCGATCGCCAATTACCGACAAGCCATTGCCATTAATCCAGATTCTTTTGAATCTTACCACAGTTTGGGTCAAACTTGGGCGGAGCGAGGAGAATGCGATCGGGCGATCGCCTGTTACCGCAAAAGCCTCGAACTCAATCCGAATTATGCCCGTGCTTCTATGGGTTTGGGTAATATTTTCGCACAAAAACGCGAGTTTGATGAAGCTATTCAATGTTACCGTCAGGTGCTGGAAATCAATAATGATTCCTATTGGGCACACAATTATTTAGGGGAATCTTTTGCTCACCAACAAATGTGGCAAGAAGCTATTAGTTGCTACCGCAAAGCCCTCGAACTAAAACCAGATATTCTGGTGTTTTATTCCAATTTAGCGTTTGCCTTAATTAGGGAAAATTTATTGGATGAAGCTGTTGCCACTTACCGCCGCCAAATAGACATAGATCCGAGTAATTCTAAGCCTTACAGCGATTTGGGGAATCTGTTACCGCGATTAGGGCAAATAGAAGAAGCGATGGTTTTCCACCAAAAAGCCAGTGAATTGAGAGGTTGGGCTGAGTGTGCGGCCAAAAATTATAAATTTACCCAAGATTGGTTTACCCACAATATTCACATTTGGAAACTGCATTTACAGCATTTAGCGGGAATAGAAAATTTTCAAGTTGTGGAAATTGGCAGTTTGCAAGGAATGTCGGCTTGCTGGTTGTTGGATAATATTTTAACTCATCCGACGGCCAATATTACTTGTATTGATTTGTATTTTCAAGAACAATTTCATGGCAATATTGCTAAAACTGGCTCGGGCGACAAAGTAATTCCCTTGCAAGGTTATTCTCAGAAAGTGTTAGTAACCTTGGATTCAGAATCTTACGATGTTGCTTACATTGACGGGTGTCACAAAGCCACCAGCGCTCTGCAAGATGCGATTTTATCTTGGAGGGTGGTGAAAGTTGGCGGATTGATGATTTTTGACGATTATGAGTTTACCTTTCCCGACAACCCGGAGCAAAATACTAAAATCGGAATCGATCTTTTCTTGGAGATGTTTAGCAGTCAGTTAGAAGTAGTCCACAAAGGTTATCAACTGATTGTTAAAAAAATCGGCAATCAAAGTTTGGGCGAAGAGCAAGCCGTTTTGTGTCAAGGTTGGGAAAAGTTGGGGAGTATTGCGGCAGATGGGGGTTATCTGGATGAGGCGATCGCCTGCTATCAAACCGCTATTACAATTAAGTCTGGCAATTATTTAACTTACCACAAGTTGGGTAAAAGTCTGCAAGATAAAGAGTTGTGGAATGAAGCTGTGGTCGCTTACAAACAGGCGATCGCACTAAATCCTAATTTTAGTTGGGCTTACCACTTTTTGGGTGAAACTTTGCAGCAGATCGAGCAATACAGCGAAGCCGCTGCTGCTTACCGTAAAGCTATTGAGTTAAATCCCGATTTTTGCTGGAATTACAGTGGTTTAGGCAATGTATTGATGGAGCTTTCTGAGTGGGAGGAAGCTGCGACGGCTTACCACAAATTTATTGCACTAAATGCTGATTTTTATTGGTCTTACGAGAGGCTGGGTAAGGCTTTGGTTGCACTAAAAAATTGGGAAAATGCGGCGGTGGCTTACCGCAAAGCTGTTGAATTAAATCGCGATTGTTGGCTGTACAATAGTCTGGCGGAAGTTCTGGAAAAACAAGAAAATTGGCCCGAAGCAGCGGTTGCTTTGGGCCGTGCTATTGAACTAGAACCCAAGCATAGTTGGCTGTACAAGAAGCTGGGCGATGCTTTGCGGGAGCAAGGGGAACTGGAAAGGGCGATCGCAATTTATGAACAAGGCATCAATCTAGATCCCAAATCCTGTTGGTTTTACGAAGGATTGGGTTTGAGTTTAATGGCACAACAGCAGTGGGATAGGGCAATATCTAACTTGGTTCAAACACTGCAAATTAAACCAGATTTATTTGGAGTTTACTATCATATAGCCTATGCTTTGGAACAAAAAGGACAAGTAGATGAAGCCGATATT
>JAYUGZ010000719.1:0-8579 GCA_043767465.1 Cyanobacteriota bacterium | reverse complement strand
GAAAAAGCACTGCCCGAACGACTGAAAACTTGGCTTGAGTGTGTGGGAGAGCGAGTTCGTCTGGTGAATAATTACGGCCCGACAGAAGCTACTGTGGGAGCCACGATATGCAACTTATCGGTAGGCGACACCAAATTGAAGGAGTTGCCAATCGGTCGTCCCCTTGGTAATGTCCAGACCTACATCTTAGATGGGAACAGACAGCCTGTACCCATTGGTATTCCTGGTGAGTTGCACATCGGCGGCGCTGGTTTAGCACGGGGATACCTCAACCGTCCCGATTTGACCGATCAGCGGTTCATTCGCAATCCCTTTAGTAATCAACCGGGTGAAAGTGTCTACAAAACTGGCGATTTGGCTCGCTACCTGAGCGATGGCAATATCGAATACCTGGGTCGGATAGATGACCAGGTAAAAATACGTGGCTTCCGCATCGAATTAGGCGAAATTGAAGCGATGTTAACACAACATCCGAACGTGCGCTCAGTGACAGTCATTGACCGAGAAGACACACCTGGAAACAAGCGCCTCGTAGCTTATCTCGTCTCTAACCTTATTCCAGAAGGTGTCCCTTATCACAGTGAATGCCAACTAGAACTAAACGGTAACGCCATCACAATCCACACACAGGATATCTCCACTGGCGGCGTTGGTTTGGTGGGGGTGCCAGCTATCGAGCGAGGTAAGAGCGTCCGCGTGCATATGCAACTACCTGGAGAGAGATCCCCGCGCTGGCTTTCTGGGACAGTAGTTTGGTCACGCCCACCACAGGCTGGGATTCGCTTTCATCTTACACCCAGCGAACAGGCTCAAATCGAGCAAAGCGTAGATTATCAGTTGGACACTCAAGACTTGTGGAAAACTTTGCAGCGCACTGTAACTCGCAACCTGCGCCACTACCTGAAACAAAAGCTACCTGATTACATGATACCGAGCGCGTTTGTGCTGATGAAAGCGCTGCCGCTGACACCCAACGGCAAAATAGACCGTCGCGCCTTACCCGCACCAGATAACTTTCACAACGAACAGGAAGACAAATTTGTCGGCCCTGGCACTCCGACTGAAGCCAAAATGGCTGCTATCTGGGCTGAAGTCCTGGGATTAAAAAGAGTTGGCATCAACGACAACTTCTTTGAATTGGGTGGGCACTCCCTACTGGCAGCTCAAATTATCTCTCGCATGGGGCAAGCTTTTGCGATCGAACTTCCCCTACGCCATTTATTTGAAGCACCTACAATCGCTTCCCTGAGCAAGGCAATCGAAGCTGCACTTCATACTAGGTCACAGGAACAATCGGAAGACAGCGCAGTATCTGAGAGCTTGCCAGCTCTCATACCTGTGCCACGAGAGACGCACATACCACTCTCTAAAGCACAAGAGTATATCTGGTACGTTCAACAATTAAATCCTCACATATCTGGCTGCAACAGTGGTGTTGCTTTAAGGTTTTCTCTCAAGCTTTCTTCAGAAATATTGGAGAAAAGTATCAATGAAATTATCCGCCGTCACGAAAGCTTGCGGACTACTTTTCCTGTGGTGGACGGTCAACCCGTGCAGGCGATCGCCCCAGAATTGATTCTACCCTTAAAGATAGTGGACTTACAAAACATACCTTTGGCAAAGCGAGAAACTGAAGCTCTTCATTTTTCTCAACGACAGATGAACTACCACTTTGACCTAGCTAATGGCCCGTTGATTAAGACCACCTTGGTGCGGTTGTCTTCAGAAGAGCATTGGCTACTAATGCCGATGCACCATATCATTACGGATGGCTGGTCTGTTGGTCTCTTTGTGGAAGAGTTAGAAACACTTTATACAGCTTTCTCAAAAAGTTTACCTTCACCCCTTCCTGAAATGCCGTTGCAGTACGCTGACTTTACTCTCTGGCAGCGGCAGCGGTTTAATGAAGAAGCCTTGGCTCGGCAGCTTAATTATTGGCTGCAAAAACTGGCTGCTCCTTTACAAACGCAAGAATACCTGCCGGAGCGAGAACCAAAGCCCAATCCTAACAGCGGTCGCGCCTCTTCTTACTCTCTAGTCTTGAGAGAAAATATTGTCGCATCTCTCGAAGACTTAAGCCGCTCCCACAGCGTTACTATCTCCACCATCGTCATTGCAGCGCTGAAGCTCCTTTTGTTCAAATATCACGGGCAAAGCGAAATTATGATAGTGGCGACCATTGGCAATCGCAGCACTCCAGAAATTGAAAAGATGCTCGGTTGCTTTATTAATGATGTGATTTTACGATCGCAAATTGACGACGAACAAACAGGAGCCGCTTTTTTAGAGCAGGTTAAACAAAGTCTCAATGAAGCGATAGCCAACAAGGAGATTCCTTTACAACAAGTCATTGAAGCTGTCAAAAGCCAAAGAAAACTGACCCTTTCAGCGAGCGTTACAATAGTTCCTCCTGTAGAGGGTTCTGACGGGAGGTTTGTATCTGAAATTGCATTAGGTTCGGACAAAGACCAACTGTGGGATGAGGAAATTCCCCTAGAACTTTATATTTCTTCATCTTCAGAGGAATCTAAAAGTATGGAAATTTATGTTTTTTACAGCACAGATTTGTTTGGCAGCGAAACTATCGAGCAGATGTTTAACTGCTACCAGGAAATTCTGCAAAAGCTGGCTGAGTCACCACAAATGAAGATTGCTGCGTTTGAGGGCTTTCAAGAAAAAAATCGAGAAGCTGCCAAATGACAAAATTTATTGCATTCCGTCAAATGCGCGTTTTTCTTCTTGTCTGGTTTGGACAACTGGTATCCCTCATCGGGTCGGGTCTGACGAGCTTTGCTCTGGGAGTGTGGGTGTATCAGCGTACAGGTTCAGTGACCCAATTCTCTCTGATTTTGCTATCGGCTATGCTGCCCAGTATCCTGATTTCCCCGGTAGCGGGTGCCTTAGTTGACCGATGGAACCGACGCTGGTGCATGATTCTGTCAGATTCCGGCGCCGGGATAACTACGGTGGCGATGGCTCTATTACTCACCACCGGAAACCTTGAAATTTGGCACATCTACCTCGCCGTCAGCCTCAGTTCTGTCTGCAAAGCGTTTCAGTTGCCCGCTTACACAGCTTCGACCTCTTCATTAGTACCGAAAGAATTTCTCCCTCGTGCGAGTGGAATGGTTCAATCAGCAGAAGCGTGCGCCCAGCTAATTTCACCGCTGTTGGCAGGAGTTTTGCTAGCAACCATAAAGCTTCAAGGGATTATTTTTATTGACTTTGCCACCTTCCTTTTTGCTGTAACAACTCTGTTACTCGTTCGCTTTCCTAATGTTGTTAAAACTATTACTGTTTCAGAACCTGAAAAAAGTTCACTCTGGCGCGAGGCACTTGAAGGCTGGACTTATATTACCGTTAGACCCGGACTATTAATGCTGCTGATTCTATTCGCACTCGACAACTTTGTTACAGGGCTGGTTGAAGTTTTACTCACTCCCTTGGTACTTTCTTTTGCTTCAGTTACCGTTCTCGGAACCATTCAATCTATCGGCGGCGCGGGGATGCTGTTGGGTAGTCTGGCTATGAGTATCTGGGGTGGACCGAAACGTTTAATTCGTGGCATATTTGTTTTCGATCTCCTTTCTCATCTGTGCATCCTAGCATTCGGTTTACGCACGAGTGCCGAACTTTTCGCTTTAGCTAACTTCATTTTGTTTTTCAGTTTACCGCTCATCAATGGCTGGTGTGATGCCATCTTGCTCCGAAAAGTGGCTCCTGATATTCAAGGCCGGGTCTTTGCTACAATCAATATGATTTGTTGGTCGTGTATTCCCGTCGCTTATGTTGTGGCTGGCCCTCTAACTGAACGAATCTTTGAACCTCTAATGGCGACTAATGGTTTATTAGCTGGAAGTATGGGCCAAATCATTGGCGTGGGGCCGGGCCGCGGTATTGGCTTGCTATTTATTACGATGGAAATTCTAGCCATAGGGGTAACAGTTGCAGTTTACCGATATCCGCGCTTGCGGTTTGTGGAACGCGAATTACCAGATGCGATTTAGGGCTTGGGGAAAGCTGTGAGTGTATCGGTGTTGATTCTCAGCCGGCGCGATAGCTTCACCAATTCCTGTGGGTGAGGGTTGCGATCGCCCCTTATGCGATCGGCGAAGATGAATGATGCCTCAATTGTGCCGGTTGAAGTGGCTGAGTCCCCACCACCTCATTTTTCTGATACTCTCAAAAAACTATTCCATCACAAGAAGCTGGTAACTGCTGGAGATACAACGTATTCCTGGTTTATAAAGTACAGTAGCAACAGCTTATAAGCCCGTTTTGGAATGTATCAATCTCTTCACGTGAAGCGAAGCTATTCCGAAGGAAATCGCCCAGGCCGACCAAAACCAGTACAGCACCATCAAAGCCAAAGCTCTCAGCGGTATAACCGCGCTGTACCGAGAACAGGGAGAATTTGACCAAGCGCTGTTACACCATGCAGAAGCGATCGAAATACTCGATCGAGCCAGCGCTAAATTAGACCGAGCCGAAGCTTGCTATCAACTAGCACTGACAGAACAAAAACTCGGCAACATCGAGAAAACCCAAGAAAATTTTGACCGCGCCATTCAACTATTCAGCGAAATGGATGCCAGCAAGCAAGTAGAAAAAGTACAGTCAGCCGCGACCAAAAAAACCGAAAAAATAGCTAACTAATCATCGGTAAATGAGAAAAAAGATACAATAAACAAAAGCACAACCATAAATTTTGTAGACATGAAACTAAAACGATTGGGACACGTAGCCGTCTGCGTACAAGACATAGAGAAATCTGCTGAGTTCTACCGCAACTTGGGCATGGAACTCGTCTGGAAAGATGCAGACTGGGCTTATTTGAAAGCAGGAGAGGACGGACTGGCGCTGTTGAGTCCGACTTACGACCAAGCAGGGCCGCACTTTGGGTTCGTATTTGACGATCGCACCGAAATGGAATCAGCCCACCAACAGCTCAAAACCGAAGGTGTTTCCGTCACCCACATTCACGAACACCGCGACGGTACTGCATCTTTTTACGGGAGAGACCTCGACGGTAACGGTTTTGAGTATCTTTACGAGCCCACCTAAGCAGGATTAGGACTTGAATTGCATTCAATCACTGTCAATTCTTTCAAGGCATCTGCACAGATCTGCCTTGATCTGCGTCTATCTGCCTTGAAGGAGCGGTTGACGTATCAATCAAAGATTTATGCAATTCAAGTCTATGATGGCTGGGGCCCACTCAAGGCCCGTTGCTGACGGCCCGGAACCTCCGTACAAGTCGCCGAATAAAGTAACATACTGACACCGACTCTTCCACAGTACGGTATAACCTCAGAATCCGAAATATATCCAGAACTTCCAAAAATCGGCTCGATAATCTAAAATCTAAAATCTAAAATCTAAAATCCTCATGTTCCAAAGAATACAAGTCAGAAACCGCTGGACATCGATCTTCAAACCCTGGGAAGAAGCAGACCCTTGGCTGTTTGCCGCTTGCATCGGGCTCACCATCTTCGGCGGAATCATGATCCGCAGCGTCGAAATCAACCAGGGGCTGATCGACTGGTGGCGGCACTGGGTAACTGGCGGAGTCGGTTTGTTACTCGCCATCATCATTTCCCGCTGTCGCTACGAAATACTGATTCAGTGGAAATGGCCGATTTACATAGCAATTAACTTGTCGCTGATTGCAGTCCGGTTTATCGGTACTACAGGGCTCGGTGCCCAGCGGTGGATCAATATCGGCGGCTTTTACCTGCAACCCTCAGAATTTGCCAAAGTAGGGATGATTGTGACTTTAGCAGCTCTGCTGCATGACAAGACAGTCCCCACGGTGCGCGATATGTTGAGGATGCTGGCGATTATGGCCGTACCTTGGGGACTGATCTTTGCCGAACCAAATTTAGGTACTTCCTTGGTGTTTGGCGCGATCACGATGGGGATGTTTTACTGGGGTAATGTCAATCCCGGCTGGCTGATTTTGTTGTTCTCTCCTCTATTCTCAGTTCTCCTCAACAACCTGTCTACACCGATTTGGATAGCTTGGGTAGTTGTTGCAGGTATTATCGCTTGGCGATCGCTACCGTGGCCCTGGTTTGGGACTTTTGCTACTGTGCTGGTGAATGTGGTTTCTGGACACGTCGGACATCTTTTTTGGGGTGTCCTCAAGGATTATCAAAAAATGCGCTTGACAGGGTTTTTGAACCCCGAGAAAGACCCTTTAGGCAGCGGATATCACTTGATTCAATCTCGGATTGCGATCGGGGCCGGGGAACTCAAAGGCCGGGGTTTGTTTCACGGAACCCAAACTCAGCTCAACTTTATTCCCGAACAGCATACAGACTTTATCTTTTCAGCTATTGGCGAAGAATTGGGCTTTATTGGCTGCATCTGCGTGCTGGTGGTGTTCTGGATAATTTGTTTTCGCTTGGTGACGATCGCACAAACCGCTAACGATAACTTTGGTTCCTTGCTGGCGATCGGCGTACTGTCAATGTTGATTTTCCAAGTGTTCGTAAATATTGGGATGAACATCGGTTTGGCACCTGTTACGGGGATTCCGCTACCTTTCCTGAGTTACGGAAATGCGTCGCTGCTGAGTAATTTTCTCGGGCTGGGGCTGGTGGAGTCGGTGGCTAACCAGCGACAGCGCAAGAAGCGTTGGAATTAGGTGACAGTTGACAGTTGACGGTTAACTGTTAACTGTTAACTGTTAACGGTTAACCGTTGACAGTTAACCGTTAACTGTCTGTAAAGTTTCAATTCTTCCGTAGAGGAGCTGAGGGTGAGGCTTATTTTGCCCAGATTATTTTCTTACCCGTTGCTGTATCTGTAAAATCAGGGCAGGTATTCAATCCGGCAATACCACCAAACTGACATTTTGTTTCCTGAACACAATTATAAACAACAGTCATCGAATCTGGGCAACCAACGCACCTATCAATGGAAAATACTGTTTCACCTTTATATTGATATTGAATTATCTCACCTTTGCTTCCGTTTTGTTCTGCACTCGCTATAGTAGCGAGTAACCATTCAGGCTTGCCACTGCCACAAGTGCTAGCATCTCCAATATCATCGGTAGCAGGTGTTTCGCATTGAAAAGCCGTATTCATCAAAAAAACGATTATCAGAAGTGGGGTTATTTTTTTCATATCAGTGTTTTTTTGTTCTTAGACACTATTAAGAGGATAAAGGTGGGACATCTTTATTTGATGATGTCAAGGGGACAATATGTAGTTGCCCCTATATATAGCCTCGATCGCGTAAGTGAGATACATCCCGATCGATTCCCCATTACCCATTACCAGCGAACACCTTCAGAAATTCGATCGAGGCTATACTTATTCATTCATGTTCTTATAAGTAGCAACAGCAGAAGGCGAACTGCGGTTTAAATAACGAAAGATCCAATACTTAAATACCGTATCCAAGATAACTGGAAAAGTCGCAATGAACAGAAATATGAACTGCCGATTTTCTGGTAGTCCCAAATGCCTCGATAAACCTTCGAGAATTATTTCCCAACCGTGAGGCGAGTGGAATCCGACAAACACATCAGTAAACAAAATAATTACGAAAGCCTTCGCACTGTCGCTGAGGCCATAAACCACATCGTCCATGAAAGATTTTAAAATCTCAATCTCTCTCTTATTAGTGACGATAATCGTAGCAAAGGCTATGCAAGAAATCAAATCAGCAAAAACATTTTTAATAGCTCCACCACTTTCAGAGCGGTATTCCTCAGCTAGCTCAACTGCTTTTTCGGAAATCTTCTTTTCCGTTTCCTCCGAAGAAAGTGATGGAGCCATGCCAATTAATGTTTCAAATTTTAGGTGCTGCTCAAATCTCTCTAATTCTTTGAAGGCTTCCTCTTCCAGGTCAACATTTATGAATAACGGAGCATTTTGCTTGATTCTAAAATGGTCAACTACTGGGCCAACTATAAAGTTTTTGGAAATTTGATTCGCCAACAACGGAACTAAAATCAAAAGCAAAATAAATCTTAGGGAAATGACTGTTTTTACTTTGGAATTGCGGAAATTTCTAACTACTTCTTTTTCTGCTTCCGGGTTTAACTCTTTAGTAATTCGACTCAAAGTTCCCAAAAGCGAACGTGGTAATAAATTTACCTCTCCAAAGTTAGTCTCAACCTCCCCAGCTTGAGTTTGATTGGAATTAGCTGAACCGTTATTTGCGCTAGGTTGAGAACTGCTATTTGTAGATTTAATCTGCACATTTACTGAACTAACAAGTGGCACAATGGCAGTTGATTTACTATTATTGATATACTTGTCGATGATGCCATCAATAAACTCTAGTTTTTCAAATACAAGGGATGCTTGATCTTTATTGTCGAAACCTAATCCGTGCTGGCGATCGTCGGCGCTACGGCTCGCCTGCCGTTTTGCTCCCACGCGATCGGGCAATTCCAAAAAAGAACGGCTAGCATTAAACTCGACCATCCTGGTTTCGATGATCTTGAGGTGTTTTTGTAGTTCCGATTTAAAGTAAGACAGCGTGCTATGTCCGTACTCGGACGATCGATCGGAGATTCCTTGGCCACCAAAATGCTCATCTTCGATCGCCTTAATTGCTAA
>JAYUGZ010000718.1:0-3472 GCA_043767465.1 Cyanobacteriota bacterium | reverse complement strand
TTAGGACAATGGGGAATCTCTATTGTCATATCACACTATGGTAAACACTTCTCTCTAATAGTAACTTACTCGATCCTTTCCTTCAGGGCACTACCCTCCATTGTTTCATCAAATTTCGCGAAAGACTTTGGATCAATTAATAACATCAACGTTTGTGGAGACACTTTGCAACCTCCCGAAGTTCCAAAAAGCCGATCGCCCTCAACCCCCACCTCAGACACATCCAAACCCCAAACCAGACTAGACTTAGCAGACGCACCTCATATTTCATCATTGTCCGATTCGCCTGATGGCGATAGCTCGCACGCGCGTACATCCGAACTCGCCACCCTCGAAAAATCCATCGTCCAAGAAAAGTGCAACCTCGCAGCCATATTAGGACTCAGCGGCATCGGCAAAACCGCACTTTCCCTCCATCTCATCCAAAAAATTCAGCATAACTTTGAATGCGTCATCTGGCGAAGTCTCCGCCACTCCCCGCCCTTAGAAACTACCCTAAAAAATCTCCTAGAATTTCTCTTAAATAAACCCGAAATCGAACTCCCTAGCAGCATCCCCGATCGACTTTCCCTGTTAATGGAATATCTGCGAAAAAACCACTGTCTCATTATCCTAGACGACGTGCAAACCATTCTCAGCAGCGGACAACTAGCAGGAAATTACCGCCCAGAATGCGAAAATTACAGCATTTTATTCAGACAAATCGGAGAAACAACCCACAACAGTTGTTTAATCCTCAACAGTTGGGAACCTCCCAGAGAAATTACCGCCTTAAAAGGTGAAAATTCACCAGTTCGCACTTTACAACTCAAAGGCATAGGTGCAGCCGCTAACGAAATTTTCCGACAAAAAAGTTTACTCAACCCCGAAAAATGGGAATACCTAATTAATGCCTACCGAGGCAATCCATTGTGGTTAAAAATAGTCGCCACCACCATTCAAGAAATATTCCGAGGTAGGGTTGCAGAATTTTTGAAATATGATATGCTATTCCTAGGGGAAGAATTGGCGGCAACATTGCACCCGCAGATAAATCGTTTGTCAGAATTAGAGAAAAAGCTAATCTCCCAGCTCAGCCGCGAAGCAAATTTAGTTTCAATAGAGCAATTGCTACAAGATGCCGATTTCTCGCCCTCCGACTTATTTGACGGGCTGCAATCTTTGGGGAGGCGATCGTTGGTTCAAATAGAAGAAATGGATAATGAAACGGTATTCAATCTTTGTCCTGTGGTGAGACAATATGTGTTATCTAATCCGGTTAATTGCTCGTGATATTTGTAGGGACTGAGGCTTTGTCTAAGGCGTGTCAAATTCAAGTCTGAAACCCCTGACAAATCTTGTTTGTTGCCGAGTCTAGATCCCCCCTAACCCCCCTTAAGAAGGGGGGGACAAGAGTGTTCTCAAAGTCCCCGCAACGATTCGGGGGGAAGCGTCCATTTCTCAATGTCCCCCTTCTTAAGGGGGATTTAGGGGGATCTAGACTCGGCAACAAACAAGAGATACAAAGGACTTTAGCGTTAAGTTGACACGTCTTAGACAAAGCCTAAGTCCCTAGGATTCTTTGCGTTCATTTAAAATGATTTAATCTGAAATATGAACACTCCTGAACATTCATTAACAAAAACCGAATTAAGAAAATCGCTCCTGAACACCCGCAAATCCCTACCAGCCCAAGAATGGAGAGAAAAGAGCGAGATCCTTTGCAATCACCTGCACAACTCGCCCCTATTTACCCAAGCAAAAACCATCCTCGCCTACTTTAGCTTTCGCCAAGAACCAGATTTAAGTCCCCTATTTGTAACTCCCCGCAAATGGGGATTTCCCCGCTGTGTCGGCAAACACTTATCCTGGCACATCTGGCAGCCCGGAGATGCTTTACATACCGGAGCTTATGGCATACTAGAACCGCTACCTGATGCTCCAAAAATAGATTGCTCAGAAGTAGATTTAATCCTCGTACCCGCCGTAGGTTGCGATGTTCGCGGCTATCGCTTGGGCTACGGCGGCGGCTATTATGATCGAATGCTCAGTTTAGCTGAGTGGGAATCAAAAATTGCGATCGGCACAATCTTTGAATTTGCCTTGCTAGCCCAGCTACCCGTTGACTCCTGGGACAAACCGCTGCACGGAATTTGCACGGAAAGTGGGTTAGAAATGATACATCAAACATCTAGAAGGTTGATCGAGCAATAAATTCTCAGTAATTATCCCTAGAGGCGCGTTTATGTGTATCCTACTGAAAGTCGTATTCCCGCTATGCTAAAGTCGTCAGTCTGTTTTAATCTAAAATCTAAAATCCAAAATCCCAAATCTAAAATAGTATGGCTCAACGCTACGTTCGAGTTAAAACAACACAAGGACACATCCATTACGGTTTGCTGCAACTGAGCCGCAGTGTTCAAGTATTTGATGCACCTCCCTGGTTAAAAGGACAACCAACTGATGTGGAACTTGCACCAGACAGTTACCAAATTCTCGCCCCCTGCGCTCCCTCAAAAATCATAGCCGTCGGCAAAAATTATGTCGATCACGCCGCCGAGATGGGAACTCCCGTACCAGAAGAACCGCTGCTGTTTTTCAAGCCTCCCAGCGCTGTCATCGCCGCAGGTGGAGCAATTCGCTATCCGCAGCAGTCGGAAAGGGTAGACTACGAAGGAGAATTAGCCCTGGTGATTGGCGAACATTGTACCCACTGCACTCCCGAACAAGCACACGGCAAAATTTGGGGTTACACTATCGCCAATGACGTAACAGCTAGAGATTTACAAAAGCGAGACAATCAGTGGGCGAGGGCTAAAGGGTTTGATACGTTTTGTCCCTTGGGGCCTTGGATTGTCCGCGAATTGAGTCCCGCTGCACAGTTGCAGACTTTTGTCAATGGGAGCGATCGACCGGTACAGTCATCTCAGATCGATCGCATGGTATTTTCCCCAGACTTTCTCGTCTCCTACATCAGTCAAGTAATGACCCTAATTCCCGGTGATGTGATACTGACTGGAACGCCGCAAGGAGTTGGGCCGCTGCAAATAGGCGATCGAGTCCGCATTGAAATAGAAGGCATTGGCAGTCTGGAGAATACCGTAGTTATTGGTTATTAGTTATTGGGCATGGAGCATTGGGCATTGGGCATGGGGCATTGGGCATTGCGCATTAGAACCAACAAATAATAACCAACTGTTAACAGTCAACTGTCAACTGTCAACTGTCAACTGTCAACTTACTAACGTACCTGCATATAAACAGCGTCCGAAATGGGAGGAATCTCTGCATAGCGTCCCAATGCCGACTGAACCACTGCATAGACAAATGCAGCTACAGCCCCTAAAAACACCATATTATTCAGAGTTTGTGCAATAAACTGCATCTGAATTCCTTGATCGAAAACCTGTAAAACCAAGCCAGATAACATCAAAACAATGTCTAAAAGAATCGCTTGCATCGCATTAAATCGAATGAAGTGACTAATGTTTTC
>JAYUGZ010000717.1:0-3473 GCA_043767465.1 Cyanobacteriota bacterium | reverse complement strand
GCTGCGATGCTTTTATGCGGAAACCTTTCCGGGAAGCGGATATTTTCGATGCTATGCACAAACATATCGGAGTGCGCTATATTTATGAAGATCCGGGTGTAGCTAATTTATCGGCAATCCAAGAGCGATCTCGCGAAATGACTGCGGCTGACTTCGTTCAATTGCCTGAGTCGCTGGTAGCTGATTTAAAGCTGGCGATACTAAATGCAGATATGGATTTCATTGAAAGTGCGATCGACCAAATTAGATTAAAGGATACTGTTACCGCAGGTGCGATCGCCAATTGTATAGAAAATTTCGAGTACGACAAAGTTTTAAAGTTAATCTCTCAAGCAACATCACATGAATAACGACATTCCTAGCACCGATCGCGGTAATATTTTAGTAGTTGACGACACCCCAGCTAATTTGCGGCTGCTAGCCGGAATTTTGAATGGTAAGGGCTACAAAGTCCGCCCCGTACCGAGCGGGGAGCTAGCACTTTCGGCGGTCAAAGGTATGCCCCCCGATTTGATTTTGCTGGATATTATGATGCCCGAAATGAACGGGTATGAAGTTTGCGAAAAAATCAAAGCTGACGAACGCACTCGGGACATTCCGGTGATTTTTATTAGCGCAATCAATGACGTACTAGATAAGGTTAAAGCCTTTGCGGTGGGCGGGGTAGATTATATTACCAAACCCTTTCAGGTGGAAGAGGTTTTGGTTAGGGTAGAAACTCATTTAGCAATGTGCCAATTGCAAAAAAAACTCAAACAAAAAAACGATGAACTGACAGTCACTTTAGAGCAATTGCAAGCAACTCAAGAGCAATTAGTTCAATCAGAAAAAATGGCCGCATTAGGGCAACTGATTGCAGGCATTGCTCACGAAATTAATACACCGCTAGGGGCTATTCGATCGTCTATTGGCAATATTACCAGCTTTTTGGATAACAATCTCGAAAGTTTGCCAGTTTTTTTCAAAGAACTGTCAGCCGAACGCCAGCAAGATTTCTTGAGTTTGATGTACAGTTCCAGCCAACAAACTTACTCTTTATCTACACGAGAAAAACGGGAATTCAAAAAAGGCCTGAAGCAGCAACTAGATGCGGAAAGGATAGACAATGCTGACAGCCTTGCTAGCATTTTAGTCAATATCGGATTGCAGGGAAGCCTGCAAGAATTCTTGCCGTTGCTCAAAGACCCTGAAAGCGAAAATATTATCAAGACAGCCTACGATTTTGCTAGCATTCATAGAAGTGCCAGAACCATCGCTACTGCTACAGAACGCGCTGCAAAAGTCGTCTTTGCCCTAAAAAGTTATGCGCGTTACGATGTGAATAGCCAAAAAATACAGGTGAATATTACCGAGGGAATTGAAACTGTATTGATTCTTTATCAGAACCAGATCAAGCAGGGTGTGGAAATCGTCAGAAACTATCAAGCTCAACTGCCCGCTGTACTGTGTTATCCTGACGAACTAAATCAAGTTTGGACAAATTTAATTCACAATTCCTTACAAGCTATGGACAATCAAGGAACTTTAACAGTTGACGCAGCACAGCAAGATACCAGCGTTGTCGTAAAAATTACCGACAGCGGTAAAGGGATTCCACCGGAGATTTTGCCGAAAATTTTTGACCCGTTTTTTACTACCAAACCTGCGGGAGAAGGCAGCGGGTTAGGATTGGATATTGTCAAAAAAATCATTGAAAAACATCAGGGTAAAATTGAGGTGGAGTCGGTGCCCGGCAAAACTGAATTTACAGTGTCTGTGCCGATTAATTTAATTGAGTAGGTAAAGCGCCCCAGGCTTCTGTCTGGGCGAAAATTTGCAGTCTACGCGCGCGGAATGTAGAATTTGGAAAACGGTGTGCTTACCCATTGGGTTTGCCCTGCCAGACTAAAGGAGGAAATTAGCGATGTCTAAACCAGCAATTTTGTGTGTTGACGATGAAGTAGCGGTGTTGGAGAGTCTGGAAATTGAACTGCAACAGGCATTTAACGGTAAATATCTTTGCGAATTTGCTGAAAGTGCTGCCGAAGCCCTGGAGATTATTGAAGAGTTATGTGAAGATGAGGTGAACATTCTAGTGATTGTCTCTGATTGGTTGATGCCCGGAATGAAAGGAGATGAGTTGCTGATTAAAATTCATCAAAAATATCCGCAAATTGTGAAAGTGATGCTGACGGGACAAGCTGACCAAGCAGCAATTGAACGCACAAAAACTCAAGCTAACCTCCATGCTTTCATACAAAAACCTTGGAAAAATCATGAATTAATTGAAGCGATTAAGTCTGGTCTTGCAAAATTATGAAAAAACCAGTCATTATTTGTGTTGATGATGAGCAGACTATACTCGATAGTCTGGAAATAGACCTGCTAAAAGCCTTTGAAGATAAATATTTAATTGAAACGGCCCAAAGCGGTGAAGAAGCTTTAGAGTTGCTGTCAGAACTTTTAGCAGAACAGTATGAAGTTCCTTTGGTTATTTCCGATCATATCATGCCGAATATGAAAGGAGACGAGCTATTAAGGAGTGTTCATGCCATCTCGCCGAACTCTCTCAAGATTATGCTGACGGGGCAGGCAAATTTGGAGGCGGTAGCCAATGCTATTAACTATGCTAAATTGTACCGATACATACCTAAACCTTGGCAATCTGACGATCTAAAATTAACTGTTACTGAGGCAATATACAGATATTTTCAAGACAAACAATTAGCTGAAAAACAAGTAGAACTTCAGGAGATGAATCAGGAGTTGGCAAAATTAAGCCGCAAGCAGGCGATGCTGATTGCCAAACTCCATGAAAATGAAAGTCGGTTGACGCAATATCTGGAAGCTATGCCGTTAAGCGTGTGCGTGCTTGATGCGAACGGTCAATCTTTTTACGCCAATCAGAAGGCGCGGGAGATATTTGGTAAAGGCACAGTGCCACATATTAATTCGGAGCAGAAAGCAGCAATTTATCAATTCTATAAAGCCGGAACTAATGAGAGATGCCCTGTGGAAGAATTGCCAATTATGCGGGCGCTCCGGGGCGAAAATGTGCGGACTGAGGATGTGGAAATTCGGACTGGCAACAAGATTATTCCGGTGGAGAGTTGGGCGACTCCTATTTATGATTCTCTCGGGGATATTTCCTATGGGATTATTGCTTTTACTGATATTACGGAACGCAAGCAAGCTGAAGCAGCGCTTGTCCAAGCTGAAGAGAAGTATCGCCGGATATTTGAAAATGCTCTCGAAGGTATTTTTCAGACTGCACCTGACGGAAAGTTGATCAGTGCTAATCCTGCTCTCGCTCAAATCTACGGCTATGATTCTCCTGAAGAATTGATCGCAAGTGTTAATGATGTTGAGCGGCAATTGTACGTGCTACCGCACCGCCGTCAAGAGTTTTTGGCGCTGATGGAACAGTACGGTACTGTGTCGGAGTTTGAGTCGGAAGTTTACCGCCGAGATGGCAGTATTATCTGGATTTCTGA
>JAYUGZ010000716.1:0-3474 GCA_043767465.1 Cyanobacteriota bacterium | reverse complement strand
TTGCTAGCAGCAGCCAACTCCGCATCCAACAGCGTCTTACCAGTCGCAGCCAAATACACATCATCCAAACTCGGCCGAGATTGAGCAATTCCAAAAGTAGGCAATCCCGCATCTTTCAAAGCTTGCTGAATAGTCACCAGCGCGTCGCTGTGCGGCGTTACTACTAAATTTAGAGAATTTCCTTGGGCGGTATTGACAATCACTTCCTGCACGAAAGAGAGCGATTCCATCAGAGCTTTTGCTTTTTCCGCTTCTGCGATCGGCGAAAACTCCCGAATCCGCAAAGTCACCCGATCGCCCCCAACCCGATTTTTCAACTCCTCCGGCGTGCCCTGTGCAATCACCGTACCCTTGTCAATAATCGCCACGCGATCGGCCAAAGCATCCACTTCTTCCAGATAATGACTCGTAATCAACACCGTCGTGCCTTCCTCCCGCAAGCGACGCAGGAAATCCCACACCACCACCCGACTTTCAATATCGAGCCCGACAGTCGGTTCGTCTAACACCAAAACATCCGGCTGGTGCAGCAATCCAGCAGCTAAGTCGAGGCGCTTGCGAA
Organism: Cyanobacteriota bacterium; assembly: GCA_043767465.1. GTDB lineage: Bacteria > Cyanobacteriota > Cyanobacteriia > Cyanobacteriales > Microcoleaceae > Microcoleus. Next base: position 2,912 of record JAYUGZ010000716.1, on the reverse strand, counting down.
TACCGCCGGAATAGGTGCCCGTCTTTTTATTTTCCCATTCCTCCAAACCGAGGAGTTTCACCATTTTGTCAATCCGCCCTTTGATGGTATGGCGCGGCAAATGGTAAAGCGCGGCTTGCAGTTGCAGGAGTTCGCGCCCTGTCAGCACCTTATCGAGAGCAACTTCTTGGGCGACGTAGCCGAGTTTCTGTCTCGCCATTCTTGGCTGACTGACTGCTGAAATGCCAGAAACTTCAATACGTCCGCTATCGGGCGCGCTCAATGTACACAGTACGCGCAGGGTGGTGGTTTTGCCTGCACCGTTGGGGCCTAGCAAACCAAATATTTCCCCCGGTTCTACTTTGAAGGAAACATCTTTAACGGCTTCTACATTGCCGTAGCGTTTCTGAAGATTTTCAATTAAAACGGCGGGAGCCATATATTTTGGGGATAAACTGGTTGTTAATATTTTGACACTTCTGGGCTTAATTTGCCGAAATGTCGAAATATTGTATTGGCGAATGCGAATTGCTGGTAATATCTGTTCGGTAGCGGCGGGGGGAGTAGATCGATTCACGGCGCAGCGCCTCAAATAGTCATGTTTTTCTCAAAAAAATAAGTTTTGAGTTAACTTTAACTTCTTAGTTAGTAACTCAAAACTCAAGATTTTTTTATTAATAGATATGCACCCAAAACCTGTTCTTTATAATTATCTCTACCTCTAGGCTGATGTCGATCGCGATTTCAATCATTAACACCGCTCTCAAATACATCAAACTGTCGAACTATTAAACACGAAAAATTACCGCTGGTGGCAATTTATACTTTTAACTCACCTCAAAGGAGTTGGCTGCCGCGTCTTTAATCGACAATTTTTACCCAACCGCGACGCACATTGTACAGCAGTCGGTTGATGATGGCATACTCATCTTCATTCAGGGTTCTTTCTAAGAGTGCGGATCTGAGCTGTCTCCGGTCGTGGCGAGTCACGATACTGGAAAACATGACTTGACCAAATAATTCTTCGAGTGTCATTTGGGAAACTGGCATGATAAACCTCCTAGTTGATTGAGATATTAAAATTTTACAGGTCGATTGTGATCCTATTATGCTCTCTGCGATCGCCGATTCATGCGATCGAAAACATTGACACGGTGTGATTTTTGCGCTACAAATCTGTGACCGAGACTTTGATGCCAAGTGATTCGGATCTTGGAAATTTGTGATGCTTGTCACAGAAGGAAGGAAGAAGGAAGTTCGGCAACGGATTTTGTAACGGATGTAACGGATATCAGGAAGAGGGAAGAGGGAAGTAAGGAAGAGGGAAGTAAGGAATAGGGAAAAAGGCGATCGAGGGCGATCGGCACATCTCAGCTTCACCGCTCGCCCTGCGATTGCTCTCAATCCCGTCCTAACCGCTTCTGTCGGTCATTTTCCCGCTAATTGAGGCATCGGTCGATCGTCGCCACCACCGACTCCGCCAACTCTTTCAGCGCGTAACCGCCCTCCAAACCAAAGGCGATGCGACGGGTGATTTGCAGGCAATATCCGGTGAAAGTACCGAAATCTGACGGCGCCAGAGTCATACTCGCCAGCGGATCGGAGGCTGTAGCGTCATAACCGGCGCTGACAATCAACAAATCCGGTTCAAAGTTTGACAAAAACGGTACAACTTGAGATTCAAAGGCGCTCAGGTATTCAGCAATGCCGCCGCCCGGATACAGGGGAATGTTCAGGACGTTGTTGTAGCTGCCGCGTTCGTCGGCATCTCCCGTTCCCGGATAGCACGGAGATTGGTGCAGGGAACAGTAGACAATTTGGCGGCAGTTTTCCACCAAAGATTGAGTCCCGTTACCGTGGTGCACGTCCCAGTCGAGAACGGCGACGCGGTTGACTCCCGGCTGTTCCAGGGCGTAGTGAGCGGCGATCGCAGCATTGGAAAACAAGCAAAATCCCATGGCGCGGCTGTTTTCGGCGTGGTGTCCCGGCGGCCTGGCGAGTACGAAAGCTGGTTCGTTTCTTGCCAGCACTCGATCGACCCCATCGAGCCAAGCACTCGCCGCCAGCAGTGCTACGTCGTAACTTTCCGCAGAAATCGGCGTGTCACCGTCGAGGTAGCCACCTCCCCGTTTTGCCAAATGTTCGACTTCTTTGATGTATCTTGGCGCGTGAACTTTTTTGATCGCTGACAACAGTTCTGGTTCGCGATCTGCAACAGGGGTGGGCAGTTGCCACTCCAGGCGATCGGCCCAGGGAGCAGCTTTCAGAGCATTGGCGATCGCCGTTAAACGTTCTGGCCGTTCTGGGTGGAGCATTCCAGTCTTGTGCAGTAAGAAATCTTCGGAGTAGATGACGGGTAGCATCAGCAGATTTTAGATTTTAGATTTTAGATTTTCAGTTTGCTTTAAGAAGGCATTCGGCTTTATGAAATTTTAATTGCGATCGGGCAACCATTTTTTTTTAGATGGCCGTCAAAACAACTCACCAAAGCATGAAAGCCTTCTGCCTAAAAACACCTTTCTAGCTTTCGCCAATTGATGACTAAATCACCAACTGCCAAATTATCAATTGTCCTTGTTTCGTCCCTTAATTTTTCTGGCAACTTTCCCATAAAATCCAAGGCAAATTGTGATATAATTTTAGGAGTAATTTGCAATATTGGCAGCTCTACTCAATCCAAATCGATTTTATCGCATTTTGGGATTTATAGCGGTCAAATCTAAAGTTTTAACGGAGTTTTTCAACCTATGAGTATCTCTGAGTCGCGGATAATCCCGACGGATCTGGGTGGTGAGATGTCCCGATCGTACTTGGAATACGCCATGAGCGTAATAGTCGGTCGGGCGCTACCAGATGCCAGGGACGGTCTCAAGCCCGTTCACCGACGCATTCTCTACGCCATGAACGAATTGGGCTTGACTCCTGATCGACCA
>JAYUGZ010000715.1:0-1299 GCA_043767465.1 Cyanobacteriota bacterium | reverse complement strand
TCACCTTCAAATGTTCGGGCGGATCTTCAGGTTTTGGGCCGGGAAACTGCACCAGCATCTCAGCAATTTGAAGTTGATTGTCAGGAGTATAACGGAGTTGCGGTTGTTGAATTATTTCCGCCATCAAAATGCAGCTATTCATAACTTAAATGGGAATTGGGAATTGGGCATTGGGCATGGGGCATGGGGCATTAGTTATTAGTTATTAGTTATTAGTTATTAGTTATTAGTTATTAGTTATTAGTTATTAGTTGTTAGTTTTTGGTGATTGATTATAATAATCAATCACCGATTAGTAATAACCAATTCCATAACCAATAACCAGTAACCAATAACAACCAACAAATAACCAATTACCCATTCCCAAATTTATCTTGGCGAACAGCCGCCTCGCTTTGGGTGACAAAATCGTGAACAAGGGCGCGGTACTCTTTCAAAGTTTCAGATACCCAATCTCGATCCTCGCTGTTGGCGAAGATATGAACGGTCGGTTCGCTAGCATCGGGCAAAACTAATAGCCAATTGTCGTCGCTGTAGTTAAAAATCTTCACTCCATCTATTAATTCTAAACGATCGGGCGAATGAGTTTCTACTAAATGCCGCATCAGCGAACCCTTGACCGTCCAAGGACAGCGGACGCTGTAACTGCGGTGGGTGACGCGGGGAAGTTCGGCTTTGATCTGTCCGAGCGATCGCTCCTGAATCGTCATCATTTCTATCACTTTAGCAATGCAGAACATTCCGTCAAAGCCGGGATGCAATTGGGGGAAAATAAAACCCATATTGCCGCTACCGCCCAAAACCACATTGGGGTTTCTGTGAGCGGCTTCCATCAAAGCAGTTGGGTTCGCCTTAGTACGGATTACCTTGCTTTGATAGCGACGGGCGATCGCCTCCACCGCAGAAGACGCATTGACCGGCACTACCACTGTACCTCTGGGATGAGAAGTCAGCATCAAATTTACCATCAGCGCCGTCAGCATTTCCCCACGAATCGCGATTCCCGACTCGTCTACCAAAATGAGCTGTTCGCCGTTGGCCGACACCTGCACCCCAAAATTAGCGCTGAGAGCTTTCACAACTCGGCCGAGTTGGTCGAGCAAATATTCCCGTTCCCCGTTGCTCAGAGAAGTCTGTTTGAGACTGGCATTGAGCACCACCGCATCGCAGCCGAATTTGGCGAGCACTTGCGGCAGAATGGCTCCAGAAACTGCGTAAACGTAATCGATTACCACCTTAGAATTGCTGTAACGAATTGCCTCAACATTCATCTGCCGCTCAAACATCCGGTTGTAAATG
>JAYUGZ010000714.1:0-8611 GCA_043767465.1 Cyanobacteriota bacterium | reverse complement strand
CCGACTACAAACAAAGCAAAACCCACTGGCAAACCAAACTCTCCGACTATCTCCAGCGTCTTGCCGAAATCCTCCAAATCACCACCATTCTGCCCTCAGAAAGTACGCGCTTAATCCTAATTCCCCACTGGTTGCTGCACCTGTTCCCCCTCCACGCCCTACCCCTAACCGACGACGAATTCTTGTTAGATAGATTCACCCAAGGAATTCAATACAGCCCCAGTTGCCAACTCCTGCAACAGATTACAATCCACCCAAATTTTGACCAACTCCTCGCCCTGCAAAACCCCACCTCGGATCTTCCCTACACCGATTTGGAGGTCGCCAGTATCGCCCCCAAATTCGCGATTAGTCAAATTCTGCCGGGCTCGGAAGCGAGTAAAACTAATCTTTTGGAACAGTATTTAGAGCAGTTAGAAAATGCTCATTGCGCGCACTTTTCGTGTCACGGCTCGTTTAATGCTGATGAGCCGCTGAAGTCGTTTTTGATTTTGTCAGGGGGTATCATCGAAGAACCCCCCCAGCCCCCCTTGGTAAGGGGGGAGCAAGATGTTCTCAAAGTCCCCCTTCTTAACGGGGATTTAGGGGGATCAGAGCGTTACGTGGAATGGCGCGATCGCAAAAAAGCGGATATTGACAAATGCCTGACTTTGGCTGAAATTTTCGGGCTGCGACTCAAACAGTGCCGCCTAGTCGTGCTTTCCGCCTGCGAAACCGCGCTAATCGATACGCAGAATCGCTCCGATTATATTGGATTACCGACGGGATTTCTCTACGCGGGAGCAATGGGAACTTTGGCCAGTCTTTGGGCTGTGAATGACCTCTCGACTGCCTTGATGATGGTAAAATTCTATGAGGTACTAAAACCTGGAGTTAGCATTGGTCAAGCGCTCCATGATACCCAGCGCTGGTTTAAGTCTGCTACTACTTCAGATTTGCTAGAATGGGTGGAAGGTTCGGATAGTTTCGATGGAGAGCAAAAAGAAGATGTTACAGAATATCTAGGACGTTACAAACTGACTGTAAAACCCTACGGCGATGTTTATCATTGGGGAGCGTTTTGTGCTATAGGTTTATAATCTTGTAGGGTGCGTCGCTGCCAGATTTTCGAGTTTATATGTAGATTATTGATAGCGACGCACCCTACGGTATCTAGTGTAGATCATGAAAACAGATAGCCTATTTTACAGCATCTTCCAAGAATTCCCGTTTATTTTCTTTGCCCTACTGGGCATACCTGCCGATGCTACAAACCAATACCAATTCACATCCCAAGAAGTCAAACAATTAGCCTTTCGCCTAGATGGTTTGTTTCTGCCAATTGTCGCAGATTCTCAACTACCATTCTACATTGTGGAAGTCCAATTTCAACCAGACCCAAATCTGTACTATCGTCTATTTGCCGAACTATTCATCTATCTCAAACAATACCAACCGCCGCACCCTTGGCAATTGGTAGTCATTTACCCAAATCGGCAAACAGAAAGAGAATGTGACATCCACTTTCAGGAAATGCTGGCACTCCCAAAAACCACCCGCATTTACCTGGATGAACTTAGGGAACCAGAAACAGCATCTCTACCGATAAAATTACTTAAACTGGTAATCGAACCAGAAAACACGGCCTCAGATTTGGCTATTGATTTAGCCAGACAAGCCGAAACCGAAATACCGAATATCGCAGTCAGAGAGAGCTTCATCAACTTACTAGAAACTATCATTGTTTACAAGTTACCCCAAAAAACCAGAGAGGAGATTGCCGCCATGTTTAACCTCAGTGACTTAAAGAAAACCAGATTTTATCAAGATGTTTTTGCGGAAGGACAAGCTGAAGCACAAGCTCAATTAGAAGCTCAATTGCAAGCTCAATTAGAAGCTCAAGCTGAAGTTAAAAAGCGAGAAAAAGCTGTAATGCTCAAACTGTTTAATCGAGGATTAGTTACAGAAGATATTGCTACATTGTTTGAGTTACCTGTAGCTGAAGTAGCAGCGATGATCGCCGAATCTCAACAAGAACAATCCGAACAAAATTAATCAACGTTTGGCGGGGGCGGGTTTACGAATTTATTGGTTTTTGGCAATTATTTTTGGTAAAACCCGCCCCTACAGCAATTAACATTGTACATCCATTTGTGAGGTAAATTTATGAATGAAAATGAAGTCGATATTTTGTCCCAAATCTACGCAGCCATTACCACCGCGCCCGCAATTCTTACTCCGCCGTTTGTCGAAGAATTAATCACCAAAATTCTACCCTTGGCAGAATCTGATGCTGATAATGATACCGTAGAAGATGCTATAAATTTACTCTATCGCCAGTTTAAAGATGTCCGAGACAAAATAAAGGCTCTCAAACGCAAAAATCTCGATGACGCAGAATCCGAAGTCACACCAGGCTATGAAACAGTCACTAATACCTATCCTGATATCAAAAAGCTAGAAGCAAACTTCAAAAAACGCATTCAAAAAGCCTTAAATCCCCCCGCATCAGATGCTAAAAATTGACCATCCCCAAGTCTATATCTACAGCTACCAACTCAGCAGCGACAGCAAAACCGAAGTTGACTCAATCTGGACTTGGGCAAATAGTCTCTGGCAACATTTCAGTCTGGACAAAAGCCTAGTTTTTTCTCAAGCAAACCTTAGTTATCCCCTGACGATAGCGACTAAGTTCACCCATTCAAATCAAATCGATGGTTCGTTAAAGTTTTGCTGTATCGATGATAGCGAAGGCATCTTAGCGAGAATTGGCAGCCCAGAAACTGAGGAAAATAAAGACTTAGAAGTCGCAGCAGCATTAACACAATTTAATGTTAATAATCTGCTGGTTGCTGATAGTCCTGAAAATTGGCTAGGACAAACTATTTTGATTACTTACAAATCAGAAACTTATCAACAGCCAAGTAAAAATGACTTTCGCCAAGTTGCAGATGAATGTTTAAAACATCTCTTCCCAGAAGCATCTGTGCATCCACCTTTTTATCGGGCTACTGAGTTATTCGATTCTCCGATGTTTGAGTATAGTTCTCCCAAAAGTCAAGTACAGGTGTTTGTTTATCTGGTTGATGATGACATTGAGGGAAAATTAGGGAAGATTGTTCAACCTTTGTTTGAACTATTTTATCACCGCCATAAAATCATCAAAGCTTTTATTGATAGTCGCAGAAATTACGATCTACTTAAGGAACGATATTTAGAAATTGAACAAACAATCGAAAACTTGGAAGCAAAAATCACCGAAGTAAGTCGGATTGAATTGCCAACTGAAGTTGATTCGGCGCCAAGTGTTAATATAGATGAATCGTTAAAATATCTAAAAACCAAACTCAAAGAGTTACTTCGAGAAAGTTTGAATTATGAAAGAGCCTTGGAATGTTTAGAAGATTTTAATAACACGATTAATATTCATGTTTATAATTATCAAGAAAAGTTGTTGCAAATTGAAGATAAATTGCAGCTACAAACTGATGATTTGACAACGTTCAAGTTTTTTGTTGATAGAAGTTGTCGGTATTTTCAAGAACAAATTAAGGGCGATTTAGGCTATTTCAAACATGGCACTGATTTGATTAAGATTGCGGTGGAGTTGGTGCGAGGGATTGTCGATATTGAACAAGCAGAATGCGATCGCTCTTTGGAAAGAAAAATTGAAATATTAGGTGCTGGCTTGGGGGCTGGAGGCATTGTGGTGTCTGCGATTTCTGCCTATGTTGAGACACCGCTAGTTATCAGGATACCTCAAACGGGCGATCGCATTCATCCCGCTATAGCCAGCCTATTATGGAGTCTCCTGGCTGTGGTAATTGTGGCTGGAGTTGTTGGTTTGATTAATGGGACGTGGAAAATTAATCGTAGATTGAGGTTGTTTGGCCGTAAATCTGTTGCACAATTACCTGATTCCTCAAGTCAACCAGTTAATGATATCTTGCAGCAAGCCGAGGAAGTATCCAATCATGAACCCGGCGGTTGAAACCGCGGCTACACAAACGATGTCCGCCTCCGCGGACTAAGATATGATATGATTCAAAAGTGTTGAAATCCTCGATCGAGCTTTAAGACAATATCAGGATAAATACCGCTGCTATCAGTCAACCAGATATCGGTGTTATCGGTAGTAATTCCGACAATCGCGGCTCCATTTCCGATTTTTTCTACCAATAACTCAGCATTTGCGATCGGCAAAAACAGCAATAACTCGAAGTCTTCGCCGCCGTACAATGCCCACTCTAAAGCAGTTTCAGGTGATACAAGTTCGCGGAAAATATGGGGAATTGGTAGTTTTGGGCGATCAACTTTTGCACCAACACCGCTAGCCCGACAAACCTGAATAACCGCATCAGCCAAACCATCGCTGCTATCCATTCCAGCGATCGCAAATTCACCCGCAGCATCTAAAATTTCCCACAAAATCGGCAAAACATCCAGCCTCGGTTTAGGCTGCTGATGAGCGAGAATTAAAGAAGTTCGATCGCCCTTTTCCAGATTCTGACCAAATTCTGGATTCAACAACAATTCTAATCCCGCGCGGGACGCCCCGTGAACACCCGTAGCCACAATCGCCCAATTCGATCGCGCATTTGACCTGCGAATGGTACGATCGCACTCAACCTCCCCAAAAGCCGTAATCGCCACAGTCACCACGGGCGATCGCACCACATCCCCACCCGCGATCGGCGTATGATACACTTCCAAACAAGCCACCATCCCCCGATAAAACTCTTCCACCCACAGCAGGGCCGTATCCGCACTCACAGCCAGGGCTACCGTCACCGCCAGAGGCCTTGCACCCATCGCAGCCAGATCCGACAAATTCGCCGCTGCTGCGCGCCATCCTGCATAATAAGGGCCTGTAGTGCGATCGCTAAAATGCACTCCATCCACCAACATATCCGTTGTCACCGCCAGAGATTGGTGAGGATTTGTCGGAAGTACCGCACAATCATCTCCCACAATTTCGGCGGGACAGAATTTTTGCAATATTCTTAAAAGACCTTGTTCTCCAATATCTTTAACTTTCATAATTAGGAATTAATTCTGCTGGGGCGCAGCAGCCGCAGAGACAACAGAAAAGAGAGTGTGTTTATTGTAAATTTGATGAGATTGTACAGCAGTTTTCAATCCGATCGAATATATTATGGAGGACACGGCGCTGTCAACAATCGTCTGAAAACTTTTGTATCTCTCGTTTGTGCACGAGTATGAATACTCCTAACTCCACCCTGCGACTAAGACGGATTTAGGGTATCGAGTCCGATCGCACTTATCCATCCCCAATCAACCAAAATTCAACGGATCGACATCAATAGTTAGACTAACAGAACGCGGAGTACGCGCGGCGAAGCTATCCCGAAGGGAATCGCGCAACCCGACAAAATCCGACAAATCCAGCGACTCATCCAAAGGTAACTTCAGCAAAATCTGCCACCGATAGCGATTAGCCACCCGCATAATCGCCGCCGGTGCAGGCCCCAACATCTCGCAGCCAGTCACCGGAAATCGATCGATATACTCCCGACAAACAGACGCTAATTGTACCGCAGTCACCGCCACTTCCGCCGCATCAGCACTACTCAACCGCAACAAAATCAGCCGCCCCGAAGGTGGATAATTCAGCGCCGCCCTTTGGGCCAATTCCGTCTCCACAAAACCCGCATATTCGTGTCGCCTCACCGCTTGAATTACCCGATGTTCAGGAGTGTAAGTTTGAATAATTACCCGCCCCGGATCATCACCTCTCCCCGCACGTCCCGCGACTTGAGTTAATGTTTGAAAAGCTCGTTCGCTGGCCCGATAATCCGATAAATTCAGCAATCCGTCAGCAGACACAACTCCCACCAATGTAACTTGAGCTAAATCTAATCCTTTGGTCAGCATTTGCGTACCCAACAAAATATCAGCTTCCCCATTGGCAAATTGAGTTAACAATCGGCGGTGATCGCCCTTATTTCTAGTAGTATCACTATCAAACCGAATTGTTCGCAAATCTGGAAACAATCTGGTTAATTCCTGTTCCACTCGCTGAGTGCCGCTGCCGAAGTTTTTGAAGTAAGGAGAACTGCATTCTGGACAATTTTGAGGGTGTCTTTCCGTGTGGTTGCAGTAGTGACAGCGCAGGATTTCTGCACTTCCTTCGCCGACGTGGTGATAGGACAGCGAAACATCGCAATTCGGGCATTCCATCACATAGCCGCAACTGCGACAAGACACAAATGTGCTGTGTCCTCTGCGGTGAATAAATAGGATGCCTTGCTGTTGTCTTGCTTGCAATTGTTCCAGGGCATTTTGCAGGGAAGTGCTGAATATTGAGCGGTTTCCTTGCCGCAATTCTTGGCGCATATCGACTACTTCCACAGGCGGCATCGGGCGCAAATAAATGCGATGTGGTAATGATAAATAATGGATAGTTGGTAATGAGTAATAATCTCGGCGCGTCCCCACCAATGTCTCTAAAGCTGGCGTTGCAGAACCTAAAATTAAGGGACAATTTTCTAATTCGGCGCGCCATTTGGCAACGGTGCGGGCGTGGTAGCAGGGCGCTGGTTGGTCTTGTTTGAAGCTGCTGTCGTGTTCTTCGTCGAGGATAATTAAGCCGAGGTGAGGTAATGGTGCGAAAATGGCCGATCGCGTGCCGATGACAATTTGCGGGGTTCCAGTCAGCATCTGCCGCCATGTATCGTAACGTTCGCCGTCCGATAGGGCGCTGTGGTACACGCAAATTTGTTCGCCAAACCGGGCGCGGAATCTATCTGTAAGTTGCGGTGTCAACCCGATTTCGGGGACGAGGACGAGGGCGGATTTGCCACTGGCGAGGATTGGGGCGATCGCCTGCAAATACACTTCAGTCTTACCAGAACCTGTAACGCCGTGCAACAGCACTTGACGAAATCCCGAAAAACTGTTAATAAACGCTAAAGCTTCTGCTTGAAAATGAGTTAAAGTTTTGGGTGCATCGGGTAATTGAGCAATTGGGCGATCGAGCCTGAGCACTTCCCTTTGATCGATTACAACACTGCCTTTTAGTTCCAAATTTTTGACAACCGAAGAACTTGCGCTGCAAATTCTCAGCAAATCATTCACCCACATTTCACCACCGCCCCGCCGCAAAACTTCCAATACTTCTTGTTGTCGCTTGGTTAAATCCGTGACAAAGGCGCTAGCAATTAATGTCACTGCCGGTTTGAGTTGTGGTTTGGGAGGATTGGGCGGTTCTAAATAACTTTCTACCCAGCCTCGTTTCAATAAATCTTTCAAGCCCCGATAACTTCCCTTGACTTGGCGCTGAAGGTATTGCCAAGTATAATCGCCGTTTTTTTGAGCTTGCAATAATTGTAAAATTTGACTAGCGGCGGGATTGAGAAATGTTTCGGCATTCGGAGAAATAGCATCCTTAATTAAGCGAATTCGGCGCACGGAACGGCTTAACAAACCGGGTGGCAGTGACGCTCTAATTACTTGAATTAATGGTGTGCAATAATAGGTGGACACTCGTTCTATTAGTTCCCAATAACTAGCAGGAAAAAAGCCCGTAGTAACAACATCTTCGACATCTTTAACTCGCGCCGGATCTAAGTCTGCCGGCAGTTGAGAAATGAATCGAATTGCGATCGCCCCTACCTGTTGACTGCCAAAGGGTACACTTAAAATATCCCCCGGCTGTACATTCAATTGTGCAGGTAAACCATAGGTAAATAACTTATTTTCCTCCCCAGGCGAGTCCCCCGCGCCCCTAAAAGGAGAGTCCACCAACACCTCGATCCACTGTGCCCCCACGGTGGGGCGCTGGGGCGGTTGGCTGCTGCTGTAGGATGCCCCGGCCTCTGCTGCAGAGAGGGTTGATAAACCAAAAGTGACAGTAGACATAGGGTTGCACATCAAACTAGGAGGAGCCGCGGTCATAGGGAGTTTTCATTATCTCTCAATTTAGCTTATTAAGACTAAAATCTATGAGACATCTCGTTTCTCACTTAGTCTCGATCCCGCTAAATCCCCCGAAAGTAAGGGGGACGAAAGAGAATACTCCTGTCCCCCTTTTTTTAAGGCGTGCCAGGGAGATCGAGGCCCTAATCATCAAACAGCAGACTGATACTAGATTTGACCTTAATTTTACACCAATCGACACTGCCGTGTCCTTAACCGATATGTGTACTTTAGTCAACTAAAAACAGCTTATATTAATAACTGCGGGAATTGGCGATCGGAATCTCGATCGCCAATTCAGTCCCTTCTCCAACAGCCGATATGCACTCCAACCTCCCGCCGTGTTTATCCACAACAATTTGATAGCTAATTGACAGTCCCAAACCAGTCCCATGTCCGACTGGTTTAGTTGTAAAAAACGGATCGAAAATTTTCCCTTTTACAGCTTCATTTATGCCCATACCATTATCTTTGATGCTAATTCTTGCCCAATTTTCGGAAATAATAGAAGTAGTAATTGCAATCTGGCTGGGGTTGGCTTCTATCTCGTTGGGGGAACGCTTTTGCTCTCGCTCCCGCACGGCATCAACAGCATTGTTAATGATGTTCATGAATACCTGATTCAATTGTCCCGGATAACATTCTATTTTTGGCAAATTGCCATAATCTTTCACAATCTCGATAGCCGAAAAAC
>JAYUGZ010000713.1:0-3481 GCA_043767465.1 Cyanobacteriota bacterium | reverse complement strand
TTTGCCCTTGCGTATTTGGTGCTCGTCATTGTTGGGGAGCGCCGGACGCTATGGATGGTAAGGGGATTTATTATTTTGATGCTGGCGGCGGCGGTGAGTAACTGGGCTGGATTGAGACTGTTGCACGTTGCCCTCAACAGTTTGGTGACTGGTTCGGCTGTGGCAATGGCGGTAATATTGCAGTCGGAATTTCGCCGATTTCTGGAACAATTGGGTAGGGGGGAAATTATACAATTGTTTGGACGCGATCGCCGACCAACTCCCGCACCGGACAGCGTAATAGATGAAATTGTGGACGCAGTAAAAGAACTTTCGCAAAACCGCACGGGCGCTTTATTAATTATAGAAACAGATTCTCCGATCGACGATCGGGATTTCTCTGTGCCGGGAGTGAAGCTAAATGCTGAAGTTTCTAAGGAATTGTTGCAGACTATCTTTCAGCCGCAAACTTTGCTGCACGATGGGGCTGTTTTGATTCGGGCTTCGCGGATCGTGTCGGCGGGGGTGATTTTGCCTTTGTCCGATCGCAGTGCGTCGCGGCAGTTGGGAACCCGCCACCGGGCCGCGATGGGGATTACAGAACGGGTGCAAGCTTGCGTGTGCGTCGTGGTGTCGGAGGAAACGGGTTCTATTTCTCTGGCGCAGATGGGAACTTTGAATCGACCTTTGACTAGCAGCAAACTTAAGGAATTGCTCGAAGCAAAGCTGTTTCCGTCGGAGGGAGAAAGAGCTGTGGCTCCAATTCCGATCGGCAATCTCGGACGCCAGATAGGATTGAAGGGAGTGACACTATTAAAACGGATACTGCGCCGTTAGTCTGGTAATCGGGAGAAACCTTGACATCCTCCCCAGGCGTCGATGCGTGGGGATTCCAAGAATCACTTCTTAGACCTTTCTGCTTCAAAGCAACTGCCATCAGACTTATGCCTATCCGGTCTTACGTTTGCTCCACAGACTTTCACCGCAAGCCCTGCGGCGAGTATGTTTTTAGCTGCGTTCACATCCCGGTCATGATGAGCGCCACACTTGGGGCAATCCCATTCCCGAATACTAAGAGGCAGTTTTTCAACGATGTACCCACACTCAGCGCATCGCTTAGAACTCGGAAACCAACGGTCAATCTTGACGAAGTGACGACCATACCAGTCGCACTTGTACTCAAGCTGTCTGACCAACTCTCCCCAGCTTGCATCACTGATAGACAGGGCAAGTTTCCGATTCTTCACCATGTTCTTCACAGCCAAATCCTCAACGGCGATGGTTTGGTTTTCACGCACCAATTGAGTCGTCAACTTGTGAAGAAAATCAATTCTGGCATCACTAATTTCCTGATGCACTTTAGCCACTTTGAGACGGGCTTTGTATCGATTGTTAGACCCCTTCTGTTTGCGGCTCAACGCCTTCTGAGCTTTTTTCAGTTTGCGGCGTTTTGCCTTGAACCCTTTGGGGTTGACAACCTTTTCGCCGTTGCTCAAGGCGACCAAGCTGGTCACGCCCAAATCAATCCCAATTTCCTTAGGAGACTCAGGCAATGGTTCAATTTCGAGATCCACCAACAAAGACACCGACCATCTACCCGCAGGGGAGAGCTTCACCGTAATAGTGGATGGTTCTGCACCTTCGGGCAGTTTTCGACTCCATCGAATCGGCAACGCTTGGGCGGACTTAGCCAAGTAAACTTGTCCATGTCTGAACTTAAACGCCGATTTGGTGAACTCTGCACTACCGCCATTCCGTTTCTTTTTGAAGTTGGGATATTGTGTCCGACCTGCAAAGAAGTTACTGAAGGCAGTTTGCAGATGTCTCAGTCCTTGCTGCAATGGGACACAGCTAACCTCCGACAGAAACTGAAGATCATCTTCTTTCTTCCAAGAAGTCAGCATTGCAGAGCTTTCAACATACCCAATTCGTTTCTGCTCACCGTACCAAGCCTCAGTTCTGGCAGCCAAAGCACGGTTATAGACCAAACGAGTACAGCCCATCGTGCGTCTCAACAGGGTTTCCTGCTCAGGCGTGGGATAGAAACGGTAATTGAAGGCTTTCTGTGTCATGCCTCACATTATAGCAAATATTATGTGAGCTGTGTAGATTTCGATGTAAAGCCGTGCTAAAAGCACGGGGTAGCGAGCAGCAAACAAAATAACTCAACATTTGTGGTAAAACCTTTACAAATCTCTTGAGGGTATGCTATGTTTATACTATTGGGGTCAAATTTATGTTGAGGCAGAAAGTTGTTCGTGTTACAGCCACCGAGTTTGAACTTGAAGATGGGTCAATATTCCCTCATGCAGTTGAGTTGGAAGATGTGCCTAGTCCAGAAGAGTTTCAGAAGTTCTATGACCATTGGTTTTCGATCTTTGAGGATTTAGCCAATGGAGAAACTTCTGACGATCGGACAAGTTGCCAAGCAGCTTAATGTTACAGTTAAGACTCTGAGGCTGTGGGATGAAGAAGCTAAATTATCTGCCATACGGACTCCTGGTAAACATAGAATGTATCGAGAGTCCGATATTGCAAAGTTTATAGGCACTTATATAGAAGATAAATCAGTTGAGTTACCAGTCTGTGTTTACTGTAGAGTTAGTAGCCATGACCAGAAGCAAAAAGGTGATTTAGAGCGTCAGCAAGGCAGAGTTTTAAATTACTGCGCCAATAAAGGTTACAAGGTTGAATATTCATTAACAGAAGTTGCTTCTGGTATGTCTGATACTAGAGCTAAGTTGCATAAATTGTTCCGGCTTGCGATTGATAAGAAGATTTCCAAACTAATCATTGAACATCGAGATAGACTGTGCAGATTTAACTTTGAAATATTTAAGTTATTTTTCGAGACTCATGGTGTTGAAGTTGAATATATGGAAGAGACTTTACCTAAAACATATGAAGCTGAGTTAGTAGAAGATATGCTGTCACTAATGTCTTCTTTCTCAGCTAGGATTTACGGCAAACGTTCGGCAGAACGAAGGAAGAAGAAATGATTTTAGTAGAGAGACACATCATTAAACAATCCCATCAGCATTGGCAGTCTATAGATCGACTATCTTTCTTATCTAAGAATCTCTACAATGCAGCTAATTACATCTGTCGTCAATACTTCTTTGCTAGTAGTAAGAAATATAGTCTCACAGACTTATATCATCAGATTAAAAATTCAGTTGACTATCGTGCGTTACCGACTAAAGTTAGCAAACAAATCATTAAGCGTCTGGTTTCTACTTGGACAAGTTATTTTGAAGCTCACAAAGAATGGCATCAGCATCCTGCTAAGTTCTTAGGTCAACCCAGAATACCAAGATATAAAGATAAAATCAAAGGACGCAATCTAGTTATCTACCATCACGAATCAGTTTACCAAGCTGAACTTAAGAAAGGAATCTGCCATTTATCGATGAGTGAGATTAAGATTCCCACTAAAGTAGATAACATTGTAGAAGTGAGATTAGTACCTCGTGCCACTTGTTATGTAGTAGAAATAGTCTAT
>JAYUGZ010000712.1:0-22411 GCA_043767465.1 Cyanobacteriota bacterium | reverse complement strand
TGGAATTGGGAGCAGATGATTACCTGACTAAACCTTTTACTAAAGCTGAGCTTGTGGGCGCGATATCGAGTCGCTTGAAGAAACAAGCAGCTTTGGCCCAACAGCAGAGTAATTTGCGATCGCAAAGCAACCAATTGCTTCTTGAAGCCGCCGAGAAATTAGAGCAGATCAAAACAAATTTGTGCGCAGCCCTGAAACGAGAAGAATTCCAAGTTTACTATCAGCCGCAGGTCAATGTCCAGACTGGTAAAATTATGAGTGCAGAAGCTTTAGTGCGCTGGCTGCATCCCGAAAAAGGACTGATTTCGCCCGCAGAATTTATTCCGGCTGCCGAAGAAACTGGCTTCATTGTACAATTAGGCGAGTGGGTTTTGGAGACAGCTTGCAGGCAAATGCAGGTTTGGCAAAATGCTGGTTTTTCCTTACAGCAGGTAGCGGTTAATCTGTCGCCCCGCCAATTTCACCAACCGAATCTCAGCAGCAGAGTTGCCGAAATTTTAGCAGAGATTGGTTTGGCACCGAGCAGTTTGGAATTAGAGCTGACAGAAAGTTTGATGGTTGAGGATGCCGAAAGTGCGATCGCGACTTTGCAACAATTGAAAGATTTGGGAGTTTCTATATCTATTGACGATTTTGGCACTGGCTATTCTTCCTTAAGCTATCTGACGCAATACCCCTTCGATGTTTTAAAGATCGATCGCTGTTTTATCAGCAATATCACCGATGGTTGCACAAATGCAGCGATTGTGAAAGCTATTATTGAAATGGCGCACAATCTTTGTCTGGAAGTAATTGCCGAAGGAGTTGAGACGGAAGCAGAAAGAGATTTTCTCTGGCGCTACCAGTGCGACGCCATGCAAGGATATTTGTTCAGCCCTCCCTTGCCGGCTGCGGATTTTGAACAGTTGTTGATGGCTGGGAAATAGAAAATTTGTGAATTCAACATTTGTCGGACAATCAAGTGCGATCGGGGTGGAATATGGTTTTAGAATCCAGCAGTAACGTTGACTCACTCAAATCAAGCAATAAAAAAAATAAGGATGTTTACATAGCTGTTCAAATAACTCTATTGATAGTAGTTTTAGCTATTCTGTCCAAGTTTTTTGTCATCGTCAACGCTGGAGAACGGGGCGTGATGATGCAGTTTGGTAAAGTCCAAGAACAGGTACTCGGAGAAGGGATTCACGTAATTGTCCCCATAGTTCATACCGTACAAAAGTTGAGCGTCAGGGTGCAAAAACAGGAAAGTTCCGCTGAAGCTTCCTCAAAGGATTTGCAAGATGTTTTTACAGATGTCGCGCTCAACTGGCATATTATTCCCGATGAAGCCAATGCCATTTTTCAACAAATAGGTGACGAGAAACAAGTAGTCGATCGTATTATCAATCCAGCAGTCGAAGAAGTCCTCAAAGCAGTCATGGCTAAGTACACTGCGGAAGAAATTATTACCAAGCGAGGAGAAGTAAAAGGCGGACTAGACGATTTTTTGACCTCGCGACTGGCTGCATATCACATTGCAGTAGACGATATTTCCCTGGTTCACGTTCACTTTTCTGAGCGGTTTAGCGATGCGGTGGAAGCGAAACAAATTGCCGAA
Source organism: Cyanobacteriota bacterium (assembly GCA_043767465.1). GTDB lineage: Bacteria > Cyanobacteriota > Cyanobacteriia > Cyanobacteriales > Microcoleaceae > Microcoleus. The sequence goes on along the minus strand of JAYUGZ010000712.1, from coordinate 20,814 downwards.
CAGGAAGCAAAAAGGGGGGAGTTTTTAGCACTTAAGGCTATAAAAGAGGCAGAGGCTATGGTGAATTTAGCCAAAGGAGAAGCCGAAGTTCAAAGATTGCTCAGGGACAATTTGACTGCGGAACTTTTGGAAAGACAAGCTATCGAAAAATGGAATGGGAAATTGCCGCTGATAGTTGGTGATGGCAGTAAAAATATCTTGGATGTGAGAAAATTATTCAACAGCGGTAGTTAAGGTAATTAAGTAGGGAGACGGCAATGCCCAAGGCGTGTCAACTTAACGTACAACCAATAGTCCGACAGGGGTTGAAACCCCTGCCTCAAAGCTAAAGTCGTCTGAAGACGACTGAAGAACTCATTAGTCCTCTTCAGAGGACTTTAGCTATTAGACAGGGAATTCATTCCCTGGCGGACTAATGGGTAGGCGGGAGGATTTGCCGGACTAAAAGCTTAAGTTGACACTAATGGGCATTGCCGTGTCCCTACGGGGATCTTACCAATTACTAGCAAATTCAGTTAATATTTGTTCAAACGCTTTACTAATTGCCGTTTGAAAACGTTGCCTGTGCTTCAGTTTTAAAACAGATTGAACTATTTCCAGATTCGGCTGAGGATTTTCTCTAAAATCTACAATTTGAAGCGATCGCAGTGTCGCCAACTGTAGTTCTTTTTTGACCATTAATTCAGGAATAGCGGCTGCACCAGCGCCACTTTCAACCACTGCCTTTACCATTTCGCTACTGTTCAAAACTAAAATTATATTCAATTCCGCAGGATTTATCCCCCAACTTTGCAAAGCTTGTTCAAACATTTGCTGAGCTCCAGAACCCGGTTCTCGCATCACCCAATCTGTTGTCGCAATTTCAGTTAAACTAATTTCAGTCCGCTCAAACCAAGGGTGGGATTTGCCAACCACAATCAGCAAGCGCTCGCTACCTACAACTTCTGCTTCTAGACTAATCTCAAGCGCGGGTTTAATCTCTCCCGTCACCAAACCTAAATCAAAAATTCCTGTCGCCGTCCCCGTGCAAATCTCATCTGCATTGGCGAGGGTGCAATTCACGGTAATACCGGGGTATTTTTGTTTAAAATAGCAAAGTTTTTCTGGCAACCAGTAGTTGCCAATTGTCAGACTCGAACCCAAATTAAAATCTCCTCGCTGCAAGTCGTTTAATTCTCGCAATCCTCTCTCAGTCAAAGCAACTTGGTCGATAATTTTCTGCGTTTCTACTTGCAGCAACTTCCCAGCTTCTGTGATTTCGATGCGGCGACCGATGCGGTGAAACAATTTTACTCCGTATTGCTCCTCTAAGTTTTGAATTGCGGCGCTGACAGCGGGTTGGGTAATGTAAAGTTCCTCGGCCGCACGGCTGAAGTGCAGGTGTTCGGCTACAGCTAGAAAAACTCGCAGTTGGTCAAGGGTCATTCCGGCCATTCTTGGGTACTATTATGCTAGATACAGGTGAATTTTTGGAACTGAAATATATTGCTGCTAAACTTTGACTGGCAACAACTCGATCGCTTATATTGTACAGGTTGAAAATCCCCAAAAGGACGGTCAGCAACCGTTATTTCAACTTTTCTAATAGCATCAATGGTTTCAGCCTTTGGAGGTGATTTCTTTTGGATAGCAAAGGTGTTTCCCTAGACGGCTCTTCATCACTTGTATTTATTAATTCAATCAAAAACAACATTTGATTTTATCCACCAGACAGCTTAAAGTAAAGTCAAGTCTTTAGCAGTGGGCCCAATGCTAAGACAGAAACAATAAGTTCAAGCCGATCGCGATCGCCTTGGCTTGACAAATTACGGAGAGTATGAATGACCCCTGCGACAACGCAAATAAATCAGAGTGCCCACGGCTTAAAGCCAAACTGTCTTTCCTTTGGAGAAGTTTTAGCTCAATCCTTTGCTGTGATAGCACCTACGACAATCCCAGCATCCAACATCGGCTTAATCGTTGCCCTTTCAGGAAACGGTGCTTGGCTGAGTTTTGCGATCGGCTTGATCGGCGTAGTCTTTGTCAGCATCAATATTAATCAATTTGCGAGCCGATCGGCTTCTCCCGGTTCGCTTTATTCTTACATTGTAAAAGGTCTGGGCCCGACTGCCGGCGTAATTTGCGGCTGGAGTTTGGTGCTGGCTTATTTATTTACTGCAATGGCCGTTTTGTGCGGTTTTGCTAACTTTAGCGGTACTTTTATCGGTCATTTGGGCATCCACCCGTCACCGATTACGCTATTGGCGATCGGCGCTGGCGTTGCTTGGTATGCAGGCTATAAAGATATCCAACTTTCCGCTATGGCGATGCTGTGGTTAGAAGGCGTTTCCATTGCCATGATTTCAGTTTTAGGAATCATGATTTGGGCGCACAAAGGTTTTGCCTTAGATATGTCGCAACTGACTTTGCAAGGCGTAACTCCCGGCAGTATAGCGACGGGACTTGTATTAGTCATGTTTGGTTTCTCAGGTTTTGAAAGCGCTACATCTCTCGGCGACGAAGCCAAAAAACCCTTAAAAAATATTCCCCGGGCTGTCATGGGCAGCGCTGCAATGGCCGGTCTATTCTTCATTATGATGACCTACATTGAGGTGTTGGGTTTTAGTGGCACCGGACAGTCAATTACTGATAGTGAAGAACCTCTGAATTTTCTGTCGCAACAGATCGGAATGGGTTGGTTGGGCGAATTGGTTGGTTTTGGTGCTTTATTTAGCTTTTTTGCTTGCGTTCTCGGCAGCATTAATCCGGCGGCTAGAGTCTTCTTTATGATGGCGCGCCACGGTTTATTTCACTCTTCATTAGGTAGGGCGCATTCGTCTAACAAAACGCCTCACGTTGCAGTTACGATGTGTACGTTTCTGACATTTCTGGTTCCGGCTGCGATGTCTTTGTTTCACATCAAACTCTTCGATTGTATGGGTTATTTGGGAGCAATTTGCAGCTACGGATTTTTAACAGTGTATATCTTGATTTCGATCGCGGCTCCGGTTTACCTGCACAAAATTGGTAAGTTGCGGGTGCGAGATGTGCTGTGCTCGGTGGTGGCGATCGGCGTGATGATGATTCCGGTTGCGGGCAGTGTCGGCATTCCCGGCAGCACGATGTTCCCACCTCCAGAAGCTCCTTACGATGCGTTTCCTTACTTGTTCTTGATGTACTTGGTGGCTACTTGCGGATGGTTTGTCTTGCAGCGACTGCGTTCTCCTGAACTTGCGGGATCGATGCAGCATAGAGTGGACGCAATTAACGTGACATTTGATAGCGAAGGAAATGCAATTTACGGCAGTTCTCGGTTGAATCCAGTGTCGATCGACAGTGATGATTTTTGATTGGCACAGGACTACTTGTAGGGTGTGCAATGGACACCTTACCGCTACTAATTTCAAGGGCGGGCTAGGAGCAACAGCCCACAAGAAAATTTAATTTTTGTGGAACGGGCCGAAGAGCCCGTTCCTAAGATACGATCCCAGCGAGTACAACCAAATAAAAAATATGAGGAGACAGATAAATGAATGAATTACTAACAGCAATTTCCACTGGTATGACAGCTTTTACGGCTACCAATCTTGACGATATTCTGATTCTGCTGCTGTTTTTTTCGCAGGTGAATGCAGTATTTCGGCGCCGGCATATCGTCTTCGGTCAGTATCTGGGCTTTAGTGCACTGGTTTTAGCTAGCCTTCCGGGGTTTTTTGGCCGCTTAATCTTTCCGCCTGATTGGATTGGAATGCTGGGTTTGCTGCCAATTGCGATCGGGCTTAGCCGCTTGCTGAATCCAGAAAGTGACGATGCGGAAGTTGAGGCAGAATTAGAGCAATCTGAGAACTCTTTTTTTAGCAGTTTTCTGTCTCCTCAAACTTACAGCGTCGCAGCGGTGACGGTGGCGAATGGCGGCGACAATATCGGGATCTATGTGCCGCTGTTTGCGAGCAATACTTTAGAAAGTCTGGCGGTAATTCTCGGCGTATTCTTCTCGCTGGTGGGCGTTTGGTGCTATGCAGCTTATCGGTTAATTCAGATGAGGGCGATCGCAGATACTCTGACTCGCTACGGCAATCAGCTTGTGCCTTTTGTCTTGATTGGATTGGGAGTTGCGATTCTGGTGAAAAGCGGCACTCTGGCAAGTCCAACTTTAAGTATAATAACTTTAGTTTCTTGTGGTTTCTGTTTGATAACTTTCAGCAGAAATAACGGGGGCGAACCTGAAGTTGAAAAAAATTAAAGGGGCAGCTTTATGAGTTGGTTTGCAGCAGCGATTCTTGCCGGAATTACATCTTTTGTCGCCACCAACATCGATGACATTCTGATTTTGATGCTGTTCTTCGCCCAGGTAAATGCGACTTTCCGCCCCCGGCATATCGTTGTCGGTCAGTACCTGGGGTTTACAGCGCTAATTGTTGCGAGTTTACCCGGTTTTTTTGGCGGCTTAATCGTGCCGAAAGCGATTATCGGTTTGCTGGGTTTGGTTCCGATCGCGATCGGCTTCAGTCATTTAGTAAAAAAAGAAAATGATGACAATGAAGTACAAGCGGTATCCGGTGAATTTAAGCGCGAATCTAATTCACCTGTGTCAAAATTAGCAAATCTGTTCAACCCTCAAATTTTTAACGTGGCTGCTGTCACCGTTGCCAATGGGGGAGACAACATCGGCATTTATTTGCCGCTGTTTGCTAGCAGCGATTTGCGGAGTTTAGTGGTGATTTTGGCTGTTTTCTCGGTGATGGTAGGTGTTTGGTCTTATGTCGCTTATCGGTTAACTCGCCAAAGGTCGATCGCCAACATTTTAACTCGCTATACCAAGGCTGTTGTCCCTTTTATTTTGATTGGCTTGGGAATATTCATTCTGATAGACAGCGGTAGTTATCGCCTGCTCCCGCTATACCCCTCAAGATAGATGTTTTCTCGCCAATTGTGAATCAATTTGCGATGCAAATATTGTTAAAAATTATGCTAATTAAGTTGACAATTATCACAAAAATGATAATATAAAATGTAAAAATACCGGACTGTTTGCCGGAATATTAAAATTCCCATAACTAGGGAATTTATAAATTACCAAAGCACCAAAGGAGACAAATTGTGAAATTCTGGAAACTTGTTTTAGTGGTATTAGTCATGGCGGCTAATTTAGTTTTTGCTCCCGCCTCTTGGGCAGAGTCAGACAAGCCTAAATACACGAGCAATCCCGACTACATAGAGGTAACTCAAACTCTTGACAGTCTGTTAGCGGCAAAAAATTCGACAGCACAAAATCAGAGTTACAAGCCGGAAGAACTTCAGAAAAAAATCGCTCAGTTGGAGTTTCAAAAATACACTTTAGAAACGGGCAAAAACTGGGGTCAGTGCCGCAACGAAACAGGAAAAACCCTAGCTGTTTACGGCCCGAAACGCAAAAAATCTGGGAACTCTTACCAGAATGCTCTTTATTTTCTAGCGGACGGTCAGACAACAGAAAATAAATGGGACTGCGATGGAGTTTATCTGCCAAATGATGTCAAAGTAACTGAGTCAAGTTCTGGCAGCAAACAAGGTCAAAAATTGACTGGGGGTGTCGCCCTCAAGATCGTAGACGGAACTCAGTTAGTGGCGACAACTAATCCCCAAACGGCTGCTGTTGAGTTCAATCTTCCTACTGCTCAAGTTTTCAAGCCAGGGGAAATTAACTGGTTTGTCCCCAACGTGTCGGAGGCGTATATTAATACGCAACTTCCGAATGCACCGACAGAGGAGAATGATTAGATAATCGGGGCAACCACGGAGGGATTGCCCCTACCACAAATTCCACAATCGGGGCAACGGCTAAAAAAAAATATTCAGATACCCGACTTGTTTAAACAGTCGGGTATCTAACGTAGATTTTTCGGAAAAATGAGAGTTTTATCTATGCTATTAAAGTTGAAATCCACAAAAGTAGATACAGAAAAGACTAAGCGACCAAATCCGTCGCGGGTGCGTGATCACTTGGCAAACGAGCGCACTTATTTAGCATGGATGCGGACTGCAATATCGCTGATGGGTTTTGGGGTAGTTATTGTGCGCCTTCGCGCCTTCCATCCTCCTCTACTGCCAACTCCAGGGAATGGCTGGAAGTTGGGTTTGCTTTTTTCGGCAGTGGGTTTGCTGACGGTGCTATTATCAACTAAGCATTACTTCGGCGTCCGCCACGATATCGATTACGATACTTATGAACCTACCGATCGCTGGGTAATTCTGTTTAGCCTCGCGATCGCCCTTTTAGGCGCTGGGGTAATTTATTATATATTCACCGTTCCTTCGAGCTCATTTGATTTGATGGCACCGGAATAGTGGCGCTGGTTTAATATGAATATTAAAGAGTTCGATCGCGTCCAGTTATCCACACCGATGCAAGTAGATGATGAGAAACTCCAGCAGCAAAATGTGTCGCGGGCGATCGACCGATCGGCAAATGAGCGCACCTTCTTAGCATGGATGCGGGCCGCGATCGCACTCATGGGTTTTGGCGTCGTCATCGTGCGACTGCGTGTCGTGCAACTCCCCCTACAGCACCGTCAGGCGATCGGCTGGAAGTTGGGTTTAATCTTCTCTCTAGTAGGTTTGGCGACAGTCTTAATCTCAACCGTGCACTACTTCAGAGTTCGCCACCAAATTGACAGCGATACCTACGAGCCGCCAGACGGCATAGTATTATTCTTCAGTTTCGCTGTCGGCTTGTTGGGAATAGGAGTAATTTATGCAATTTTGGCAGCCGCCCAGGGTTCAGTCACTGTTGTGATACCCGACTGAGCGCACAGCAGACGTGACAGCAGATTCCACGTTTATGAAGATCCCCGTAGGGACACGGCAATGCCGTGTCCCTACTACACTCGATCTAGAAAAAGTACAGTAACTCGATCGAGTTACTAGACATTTACTCGGTTTTGATGATAAACTACGGTTCATCGATCGAGTTATGAGTTTTTGACGCAAAAAATGCTAAAAAAGTCAGTGAACAGTCCCAGCTTTGTACAGGCCCAGCCAAGCGAGAAGTTACCCGAAGCTAAGCCAGACGGCTTGAAGAAAGGCAGGTTGAAAAAACTCAGAGGCGGATTGCTTCTAGTAATTGGATATTTGCTGTCACCGCTGTGTTGGTGGAACGATTTATTTTTCAACCTGCCAATTGCCTATGCCTTTGGGTATATCTGTAGCTGGCTTTCCCCAGATTTACTGTTTCCTTGCTCAATTGTTGGCTACTGGCTTTCCAACATAGCTGGAATTCTGTTGATGCAGCTAGGGAGTTTAGAGGTTTTCACAGATAAACCCAAGGAAAAAAACCTCAAAAAAGAGTTATTGACCGGTTTAGTCTCATCAACCGCCTTCACTCTTGCGATTGTGGCATTGATTCATTTTAATGTTCTCGATACTCCCGACCTATTTTCCAGCAAAGAGTCAATCGACCTCAGCTCTGTTTTACCGATGATGCTCGTCACTCCCAGGTAAAACGTAGAAAGCAGAATATAAACTCCATCAATCAATCCAGGGTTTTTTAAATCAGTAACACAGGGATATATAAGAAAATCAGGGAGCTTCTACACTATAAATTAACGACTGTGAATTGATAGAACAATATCTCTTTGCAGTTGCTTAAATTTGCCAAAATGATTGTAGCGGTAAACCTTTAAAAATTCAAGCGTTCACCACCATAATATCTGGCAGCAAAAGATTTAAAGGAAAGTTACATTTTGCCTGTGTTGCTGTGTTTTAGCAGCTACCAATACTATCAATTGGTTGGTTTTCTACGCTTAAGTACACAGTTTTTGGGCATAACAGTGAACTACTTATTACTATCGTCTCTCAGCTTTTTCGTGGGAATTATCGTTGGCTTGACCGGAGTAGGAGGAGCGTCACTGATTACTCCCATGTTGATTTTTGTTTTTCAAGTTCCGGCATCAATTGCTATCAGTTCCGATGTCGTAGCTGCCACACTGATGAAAGTTGTTGGCGGATTCAAACACTGGCAGCAAAAAACCCTAGACTTGCAAGTAGTTAAGTGGTTGGTTTTGGGGAGCGTACCGGGTTCCCTGGCTGGGGTGTGGCTTTTACACTGCATCAAGTGCAGCCCAAATCCGAACTTAGATTGTATATTGCTGCGTTGTCTGGGAGTTGCGATCGCCCTAATTGTAGCTTTATCGCTGACCCAATTACTGCTCAAAACATTTTTCCCAAATTTGAAATTGCCTTCGCCCCCTGAATGGGACTTAAATACTAATTATGGCCGTATTTGTACTGTGAGTGCAGCAGCAATTTTGGGCTGCATAGTGGGAATCACTAGCGTGTCTTCCGGTGCGATGTTTGCACTGTTGCTGATTGCTTTTTTCCGCCTGGATACTTCAAAATTAGTGGGTACAGATATTTCGCAGGCGGCAATTTTGTTGACGTTTACCTCTCTGGGACACCTGGGCCTGGGAACAGTAGACTGGAGTTTAGTATTGCCGATTTGGTTGGGTTCAGTGCCGGGAGTTTTGGTAGGTGCTAAATTCTGCCAAATTATGCCTCAACGCCCGCTTAAATTTGTGATTTATGGAATGTTGGCGATGGCGAGTTGGAAGTTGTATCAAGTGTGAAAAGTCAATCGATTTTGGATTTTAGCATCGGAATTAATGTTACCCACAATCAGGAGACGCCAGTGCCCATTGGTGTCAACTTAAGCCGTCAGCCCGCCAAGTCTGTCTGCGGGCCCGCGACTCCGCCAGGGAATTCATTCCCTGTCTAATAGCTAAAGTCCTCTGAAGAGGACTAATGAGTTGAAATGAGTTGAAAATTCTTCTCTTCAGTCCTCTTGAGAGGACTTTAGCTTTGAGGCAGGGGTTTCAACCCCTGCCGGACTATCGGTTTTACCTTAAGTTGACACCTATGGGCACTGCCGTCTCCTCCTCGATCTTAATTGCTAATTAATGCTTCCAGTTGGCTGACGGTGGGCAATTCTAAATCTTTGAACAGCACTGTACTGAGGTAGCGTTCTCCATAAGAAGGTTGTACAAAAACTATCAATTTTCCAGCATTTTCGGGACGCTTGCCGACTTGAATTGCGGCAAACAAAGCCGCGCCTGCGGAGATTCCTGACAATAATCCTTCTTCTCTGGCTAGTCGCCGACTGTAAGCGATCGCATCTTCATCGCTAACTGCAATTACCTCATCAATTAACTCTGGTTTCAACACTTCTGGGATGAATCCTGCGCCGATTCCTTGGATTTTGTGAGCACCGGATTTGCCTCCAGAAAGCACGGGGCTGCTGGCTGGTTCAACTGCGATCGCCCTAAAACTCGGCTTGCGCTGTTTAATTACCTCAGCAACTCCCGTAATCGTACCGCCGGTGCCAACTCCAGCCACTAAAAAATCTATTTTACCGTCAGTATCGGCCCAAATTTCCTCAGCCGTGGTTTCGCGGTGAATTTTCGGATTTGCGGGGTTGCGAAACTGTTGCAGCAGAAAAGCATCGGGGGTTTCTTCTGCAATTTCTTCCGCACGGGCGATCGCGCTTAACATCCCTTCATGTCCCGGAGTTAATTCCAACTGAGCTCCGTAAGCTTTTAACATCGATCGGCGTTCCAAGCTCATCGTATCCGGCATCGTTAAAATCAAACTGTAGCCTTTCGCCGCCGCTACCATTGCCAAAGCAATTCCAGTATTCCCCGAAGTCGGTTCAACTAAAATAGTTTTGCCCGGTTTAATTAACCCCGCCTCTTCTGCCGCCTGAATCATGCTCGCCCCGATGCGATCTTTCACCGAAGCCGCCGGATTCATCCCTTCCAACTTTACCACAATTTGAGCAACTACTCCTTCCGCTTGGGGAATTTTATTGAGCTGAACTAAAGGAGTTCTGCCAATTATTTCTGTAACATCCTTAGCAATTTTCATGGCTTAATTTCTCTCCTGTTAAATGTAGTACATGGGATTTGCTTGTTTGCGAACATCCCGCTGTTCGCACAAATCTTGTAATGTGTATTTGCCCAAAACCGCCAAAGATGCCTGCCTAGCTTCCTGCCAGATTTCTAGCACCGCAGTTTTTTCTATTGTTGCAGATTCCGAAACTTTTTTGGCCGGACCGCTGCCGTCGCCTTCGAGAGTCGAAAACACCTCTAGCAAAGTAATCTGCCAAGGTTCTTTTGCCAGCAAGTAACCGCCTCTAGAACCCCGCAGACTCTGGACGATACCCGCACGGCGGAGCACGGCAAGAATTTGGTCTAGATAGCGTTCCGGTATCTCTTGAGAAGCAGTAATTTCGTTCACTGTTAGGGGCGAGTCCTGCGGGTAGTGGCTCGCCAGTTCCAAGAGGGCTAACAGGGCATATTCTACTCTAGAAGATAGTTCCACATTCCCCACTTGCGATCGAGTTTAAATCCTACAGTCTGTGGCTGATTTTAAATTGAATAAGCAGGGAAAGTCATAGCGTGTTTCGGCTTGACGTAAACCTGCTGCTCTCGCTTTAGCTGTAGATTGTCAAACCGATCGCGACTCACGTAAGCTGTCACCGTCTGACCCGATTCCAACAGCAACTCGGTTTGAATTTCCCGCCCTAAATGAATGATCCGGCTGACTTTTGCTAATGCAAAACCAGACTCCGGCTTAGTTTTAATTTCCACATCGTGGGGGCGCAAAAACACTAAATCAGAATGAGCTGCGCCATTATTGTAAGCAGTTGTACCGTTGCTGGCGAACAAACCCGCAGCATTCGGCAGCACATTGACCGGCCCGATAAAACTCATCACAAAAGCTGATGCCGGTTTGTCGTAAATTTCCGCAGGAGTGCCGACTTGTTCCACTCTACCTTGGTTCATCACCACAATTTCGTCGGCTACTTCCATAGCTTCTTCTTGGTCGTGAGTCACAAAAACTGTGGTGATGTTAACTTCTTTGTGAAGATTGTGCAGCCACGATCGCAATTCTTTGCGAACTTTAGCATCTAATGCTCCAAAAGGCTCATCTAGCAGCAGCACTTTCGGTTGCACTGCTAAAGCTCTCGCCAAAGCAACCCGCTGCCGCTGGCCACCGGAAAGTTGCGACGGGTATCTGTCGCCCAAACCTTTCAACTGAACTAAATCCAAAAGTTCATCAACCCGCCTGCTAATAGAATCTTTAGGAACTTTGCGAATTTCCATCGCAAAAGCAATATTTTTCTTAATAGTCATGTGTTTGAACAAAGCGTAATGCTGAAACACAAAACCGATATTCCTTTCCTGCACCGACTGCTGGGTAGCATCTTCGCCGGTCAAGTAAATATGACCGCTGTCTGGGGGTTCTAGTCCCGCAATCATCCTCAGCAAAGTCGATTTCCCGGAACCGGAAGGCCCCAACAGCGCGACTAGAGAGCCTCTTTTAATTTCCAAACTCACGTTGTCAATGGCGTGAAAGGAGCCAAAGTGTTTCGATACGTTCTGAACTGTAATGCTCATGATTTTGTGTACCTATTTTAGGAGTTGACGATGTTAACTCCGTATATCTGACGGGTTTACAGTAGTATATCCTGAAATTAATATTTTGCAACGCCTGTAACTTTTTGTATAGTATTGGGAGAGCAGCACGATGGGGACTGGGCTGGAAAGTTGGCAGATGTGGGAGTATCGGTGGCGTGCGAGCATCGTCAGCACCAGCGGGAAAAATTATCTCAAATCCCTCTTGATGGTTTTCAGTCGGCGTCCGGCGGACTTGGTATGTGTAGCCCCGACTTCCAGTCGGTAGGCTTAGCAGCCAGATTATTTGTAGCCAGGGCGATATAGAAGATTTCAGGTACGAATTGATCTATCTGAAGTGCGATCGCCCATAATTTAGATCACAATAGTTAATTCAGAAGCCCGCCAGCTTCACCTTTGAGAAACTACCAAGAATAAGTTCTAACCAAAACACCGCTATGGGAAAACCAACAGGCTTTATCGAATTCCTCCGCGAATTGCCCTCCGAACTCTCACCAGTCGAGAGAGTCCACAACTGGGACGAATTTCACCTGCCGATGGACGAGGACAAACTGCGCAGCCAAGGCGCGCGCTGCATGGACTGCGGCATCCCATTTTGCCACACCGGAAACATGATTAGCGGCATGGCAAGCGGCTGCCCGATCAACAACCTCATCCCCGAATGGAACGACTTAGTATATCGGGGACTGTGGAAAGAAGCCCTAGACAGACTCCACAAAACCAACAACTTCCCGGAATTCACCGGCAGAGTCTGTCCCGCACCCTGCGAAGGCGCTTGCGTGCTCGGCATCAACAACCCGCCTGTCACGATTAAAAACATCGAAGCCTCGATTATCGATAAAGGCTGGGATGAAGGCTGGATTACTGCTGAACCCCCCGCCAAACGTACTGGTAAAAAAATTGCTGTTATCGGTTCCGGGCCCGCTGGTTTGTCGGCTGCGGCGCAATTGAACAAGGCTGGTCATTTGGTTACTGTATACGAAAGAGCCGATCGCCCCGGCGGCCTGCTAATGTATGGCATCCCCAACATGAAGCTAGACAAAGAACAAGTCGTGATGCGCCGGCTGAAAGTCCTGGAAGACGAAGGCGTAACATTCGTCTGCAATACCGAAGTCGGCAAAGACTTACCAACAGAACAACTGCTAAAAGAATACGACTCAGTTGTACTTTGTACAGGCGCGACAAAACCCCGCGACTTGGGAATCGAAGGGCGGGAATTAAAAGGCATCCACTTCGCGATGGACTTTTTGACAGCCAACACCAAAGCAGTATTAGACAAGAGCACAAACGGCAACTTCATTTCTGCCGAAGGCAAAGATATCGTGATTATCGGCGGTGGCGACACTGGCACCGACTGCGTGGGCACCTCCATTCGCCACGGCTGCAACAGCCTGGTACAGCTCGAAATCATGGCCAAACCGCCCTCGGAACGGGCCGCCAACAATCCCTGGCCGGAATGGCCGAAAGTCTACCGCTTGGATTACGGCCAAGAAGAAGCCGCCGCTAAATTCGGCGATGATCCGCGCGGCTATCTCACCACGGCGACGAAGTTCGAGGGCGACGAAAACGGCAACGTCAAAGCTGTGCACACCGTTGAGGTGGAGTGGGCGAAAAACGAGAAAGGGCAGTTCATTCCGAAGCAAATCGCGGGTACCGAGAAAGTGTTGCCGGCGCAGGTTGTGCTGCTAGCGATGGGCTTCCTGGGCCCCGAACAGCCGCTGCTGGATGCCCTCGGATTGGAACGCGATGCGCGCAGCAATGTGAAAGCCGAGCACGAAAAGTATACAACCAGTATTCCGGGAGTTTTTGCGGCGGGAGACTGTCGCCGGGGTCAGAGTTTGGTGGTTTGGGCGATTAATGAAGGGCGCGGTGTGGCCCGGGAGTGCGACCTTTATTTAATGGGTGAAACCGATTTGCCTTAGTTGATTGATGCGGCCCTAGGGGCGGGTTCACCAAGATTTTGAGTAAAAAACCCGAAATCTGGTAAATCTGCCCCCACTCCACTTAAGAGAATTGACCTAAGATACGAGTTATAGCAGTGGATAGTTGACAGCTCGCCCGCTCGGCTTCGCCGAAGGGTTGCATAACCCGAATCAAACCATTGATTCGGTACGGGTATCGGCTCTATTCATGAAGTTATTTATGTCCTCACCGATGTGGCGGTTGCTATAAAAAAAACTACACATCATTAGTCACCAAAACTTCCGATTTCCGCTTGCGCTTGAGCAACAAGCCAGCGAAAAAAACAGCAGAAGTTACTATCCCCGCAATCTCAGAAGGTTCGGGCACAGCTTCAGCATCATCCATCGCCCGCATCTTGAAAGAGAACTTATCCCGATTAGATTCCAATTTAATCGGGAAAGCTAGAGGGTTTTTCGGGTCAATTGCGGCATCAATGCCAGTGACGCTAAACTCCGAGACTCCGTAACCGAGTAAGGCCACAAAATCTACTACTTCATTAGGCCTGAATTTGCCGATTTCTTGGCCGCCAACTAGGACGCTGAACAGTTCGTCAGCATCAATGCCGCTGGGTAAACCGAGAATTTTCGTAAATAGCGAGGGTTCGGTGGGATTTGGAGTAATTGCGATCGGGCTTTTGTCAATAATGCACCCATCACCAGTCCCGCCGCTACTACCATTCGCCGCAGCATCGCCTATTTTGAAAGTAAAACCAGCAGCCGTGGGCGGATCGAACCATTTACGGCTGACAACATTATTAAAACTGTGCCAACCATCCTCAAAACTATCAGGTAACAAGGAATTTCGCTGAGAACTACCGCAGATTGGGTTGAGGAGGAAAGCATGATTTTGTCCCGTTGCACGGTTAATCCCCTTTCCTACAATTTGACCCCTATCGTTAATGCCGCTGACTTCTTGTAAAAACCACCCAGAGTCTTCATCGATCAAACTGTTGAGGTCAGCCATTTCGCCATCTTCCCAGATGAAACCATGATTGAGCCCACCATTGCCAGTAACGGTATCAAAGCCTGCTACTTGCCCTTTATTGTTAATTGCGATCGCAGCACTCATATTACCACCGAGAGTACCGAGGTTTGTAACTTCACCGTTTGACCACAAAGTAGCATGGCTTTGCTTGAGGGTACTATTTGATGAAGCACCAACTGCCTGACCAGAATCATTGATATCATAAGCTGTGCTGCCGTTATCTCCTGGAAGGGTTCCCAAGTCAATCATCTTGCCATTTTCCCACTGGAAAGCATGAGTTATGCCCAAAGCCAGGCCCGAATAACCAACTACTTGACCTTGATTGTTGATACCCTGAGCTCCTCCATTGAAACCAAGAGTACCCAAATCGATCATCTCGCCGTTTTGCCACAAAAAGGGATTAAATTTCTCTTTTGTAGTATTAAACCAACCAACTATTTGTCCAGCGTCATTGATGTCGCTAGCCAGACTGCTGATACCACCAAAATAACCGAGGTCAGTCCTTTGACCGTTTTCCCACACGTAGGCATTATTCGTCCAATTTTCACCCAGATAACGACCCACCACTTGACCAGAACTATTCATTTGGTAAGCCCAAGTGGTGTTTGTGATTTCAGTTATCTGACCGTTGTCCCACACCCCAGCAACACCATTACTAACTAGCACTTGTCCAGAATTGGTTATACCGTAGGCATTGGTTTGGCCGAGGTCGGTAACGGCATAGGAAGCGAAACCAGTATGGAGACTGGCGGCATTTACCGGTTCAACGGCGCTAAATCCCAAGACGGTGAAAGCTGTCAACGACAGACAACTTTGCACAAACCCGCCCCAGTCCGTTTGTTCAAGCCTTTTTTTGAATTTTTGCATATCATGCACCTCAGATTTTGGCAAAGCAGAGAACAAGTTCCCTATCTATCTATCTGAGTATCGATCGACTTTTTATGCGCAGACACTGAATTTGTTACAAAACTTTACCCTAAGCTTTGGATCTGCCACACTTGAGGAAAAATTAACTCTCAACCCTTCGACTGCGCTCAGGGCAAGCTGTCCACTGTCCACTGCTATATCACCATTCCTTACCCGAACTCGGCGGCAAGCGCAACCTCGGAAATCGATAAAAAGTATCGCCTTCATCATCCACCTCAAAAACAGCAGAAAAAATTTTAACTTGGCGGTTTAAATATTGCTGAGCAACTTCAGCCTCAACCCTCGCCATCGCCGCCAATTGAATCAGCGAAACCTGACTGTTTTGAGTTTCCAACAATTGATAAAAAGCCTCATCCAACTGCCGCTTTTGCTTGCTTTCATTCAGATTGTTTACAATCAACAACCCTGCAAATCCGCTCAAACCAATTACCAATAGAAATTCTAAAATAGCCATAATAGCGTTCTAGTTGCTAGATTGAATAACGAAGATGACTCTGTAGAAAATAGACCCTTTATATGAATCATCTGTTGATACATAAACCGCAGATTTAATCTAGAAAAACACAGATGCAACGCAGATAATCTCAAGATAAATTGAGGATGAATGCAATGGGTATAATAATGATATTAATTGATTTTCCACTTATCTGATTAATTCTTCCAGCCCGCGGAGGCGGTCTTTGTTTGTGTAGAAGCGATTTCAATCGCCCTCTTTCTTGGTTTATGCTTCTAGCCCGCAGAGGCGGGCTTTATTTCTGTAGAAGCGATGTCAATCGCCGTCATGGATCAAACTTGAGGTTGCACCAAGTTTTCCTTGCCTTTAATCACCTTAGCAGATACAATTTTGTCTCCCTGCTTCAGTTGTTCCAACACCTCTTTTCCTTCAATCACGTAACCAAAAACAGCATACCGACCGTCCAAAAGATTCAAGCCAGCGGGCGTAAGTTCGGGTTCAAACAAGAAAAAGAAAAACTGAGAAGAACCGCTGTCAGGATCGGCTTCAGCGCGGGCCATTGCGACAGTACCGAAAGCCGAAAAAGGCAAAACAGGCTCGTCACGATAGCGCCCCGCATCTTCTAGAGTAATCCCGTAAACAGGCTCTTTTTCATCTCTCACAAGCACTTCTAGCGGGACATTGCGGTATTTGCCACTACCAGGGTCAATGAAGCCCTCTTCCTTGCCTGCGGGGTCTCCGGTTTGCAAAACATAGGATTCTTCCGATCGAATAAACGGCAAACCGTCATAAAAACCTCGATCCACCAAATCCACAAAATTACCAGCAGTCACCGGGGCGCTGTAGCCGTCAAGCACCAGAGTAATTGTTCCCTTTTCGGTTTCCACAGCCACAGTAGCGCGCCCTTTGAGTTGAGGCAGATTAGCATACTTAGCAGGCACTTCAAACGGAAACTTTGTCACCATCAACTCTTCGATTTCGCCTACAGAACCGAGGATTGTAGCTTTCAAGTCAATCACTTTTTCCCTGTCTTTAGCCTCAACAGCCTTTTCCAGTTCAGTAATTCCTTCCTTGACTCGTACAACTAACGCCTGGGCTTGCGGCTTTTCCGCATCGGGAATACTGACTAAAATATCAGACTCCCGCAGGTTGAGAATCCTCGAAGCCTTGCTGACATCACTGCTAATGGGCCCCCAACGTTTAGAACGGATGTGGTTGCCAATGTCTTCGAGACTGATTTGCAACTCTCGCACAGTCTGATTGTCAAGAGGTAGCGCGAAACGCAGCAGCGCCCGGCCGTCGGTAATCGCGTTCCCCGCAGGCATACTGCTGCTGGGGCGTTTGGCGTGGGACACTGCACTGAAACTCAGGGAGAGTGCGAACAGCAGGATTGCTAAAGCGGCGGTTTTGACCCAGCGCTTGTACGTATCGATCGGGAAATTAGACCAATGCAGCATAAGTTTAAGTTTTATTGCCGTTATTATCTTCCCACAGTGCTGTCCGCCCGCCTTTGCTCGCGGGCCATCTAAAGTGCCTGTTCCTTCGCCTGGGACTAACAACAGTCAACAGTCAACTGCCCAGTTCCCACTTCCCTTAACATTTCAGTAAATTAGTTGCTCCCTTTGAACGGTAAAATAAAATGCCAATTGCTTTTTGATGCCGTCAGCTAGACTGCGGCTTTAAGCTGACCGTTGTAGTTCCCCCGTGCCGCGCAGGCGACGGGATTGCCCGCAAAAATTTATATGATCTCCAGTAACGACTTTCGATCGGGTGTTTCCATTGAATGGAATGGCAGCGTGTGGCGGGTTATCGAATTCCTCCACGTCAAGCCAGGAAAAGGCTCAGCCTTTGTACGGACAAAATTAAAAAACGTCCAAACCGGAAACGTAGTAGAGAACACCTTCCGAGCTGGGGAAAGTCTGCCTCAAGCCAATCTAGAAAAGAGCGCCATGCAGCATACCTATAAAGAGGGCGAGCAGTTCGTCTTTATGGATATGGAAACTTACGAGGAAAGTAACCTCACTGCCAAGCAAATAGGCGATCGTGTCAAATACCTCACTGAAGGGATGGAGGTCAATATCCTCCGCTGGAATGACCAAATCATGGAAGTGGAACTGCCCAACTCTGTCATCTTGGAAGTAATACAAACCGATCCCGGAGTCAAAGGAGATACCGCCACCGGTGGTAGCAAACCGGCAATCCTCTCCACCGGGGCTCAGATCATGGTGCCTCTATTTATTTCCGTTGGAGAACGGATTCGGATTGATACTCGTGAAGACAAGTACCTCGGCCGAGAGTAAAAATGACGGAGGAAAAGGGAGTTTTTAGTTCTAAGTTCTGAGTTCTGAGTGAAATAACTCAAAATTAAATACTCATCGCTCTCAGCTTAAAAATTATCCCTTTTGCCTCCAAACTCGGTGGATTTTCCCGCCATTCCCCGGATTGCCAATTTTCAATTTTCAATTTTCAATTCTTAATTACCCTTGAATCTGCTGTGCAACTAGACTTAAACCAGCTTTGCGAACTGCTAACTGTTTTAGACAAAACTGGCATTTCGGAACTGACGTTAAAAAGTGGGGAGCTTGAACTGACAGTACGCAAAGGCATTCTGGCAAGCTCGCCAGAAACGGCTGCTGCGCTCCCTGCTGCCGCGCCGAGTGTCTCTGGGATCGCCTTGGGTGCTGTGGCTAGCCCCAGTGCAGTGTCACCGGATGCTGTCGGTCAAAATATAGGAACGGCTCTGGTCGCTCCTGCACCCGCCACTCCTACCGCCGTACCCGCTCCTGTGTCTGCCCCTGTCGATACAAAATGGGTGTCAATTATCTCGCCGATGGTAGGAACCTTTTATCGTGCTGCTGCTCCCGATGAGCCACCTTTTGTGAATGTGGGCGATCGCATCAAGGTCAGCCAGACAGTCTGTATAATCGAAGCGATGAAGCTGATGAACGAGATTGATGCTGATGAAGTGTCCGGTCAAGTGATGGAAATTTTAGTGCAAAATGGCGAACCTGTCGAATACGGTCAAGTTTTGATGCGAATTAATCCGGATTGAAGCATTACTTTATTGTTATGGACAGAATAAATGTTAATATTTCGAGATCACTTCTCTCCGGTGAGTTTGATGAAGTCATCCCAGCCTGTCCCGCAAGAGGTTGTGCAACAAGTTGCTGAGTATTTCAGTATTTTGAGCGAGCCAATGCGTTTACGAATTTTGAACTTGCTTCGCGACGGCGAAAAATGCGTGCAAGAGTTGGTGGAAGCTACTCAAACGAGTCAAGCCAATGTTTCTAAGCACCTAAAACTCATGCTCCAAGCTGGTATCCTCACTCGCCGGAGTGAAGGTACTTCCGCCTATTATAAGGTGCAGGACGAGTTAATTTTCGAGCTGTGCAATATGGTGTGCGATCGGCTTGCCACCCGGATAGAACAGCAAGCCCTCAACTTTCGGGCATTTAGCCTGACTACCAAGCACTGAAAATTAGTCAGTAGTCAGTAGTCAGTAGTCAGTAGTCATCAGTCAGTAGTCATCAGTCATCAGTTATATCAAATCCAGTAACTACGGAATTATACCCTGCAAGCGAGCGGGACGCTTGGCTCCGCGATCCGAAGCGAGCGGTACGCTTGCACTGCACTCCGATAATTATTCTTCCGATGCTGATGTCAACGATATCATCAGTTATCAGTTATCAGTTATCAGTTATCAATCCCTACTTTCTGCATTCAGACTAAGGACTAAGGACTAAGGACTGCTAACTGATGAATCAAAAGTTAGCGAAGGGGAAAATTTTTGTCAAAAATTTGGCGGGTACTCGGCTGAGACACCTCCAAACCTTCGCCCCCCAAAAGTTCCAAAGGCTTGCCTTCCACCGAAATCCAAACCTTGGTATTCGGTTTTAAACTTGTAGCCGTATAGATAACTTGCCCTAACCGGCTCGTCATTGAACTGCTGCCTCCCCCCGAAGTAAATTCACGCGACAAATCGACATAAACTTCGTCATTCTTGACACTCAAACTCCGGAGTTTTGTCCCCTTAGGAATTTCGCTAGAAACAGTTGCATCCTTCGGCCCAGCCAACAAACTGTTAAAAGCAGCTTGTAAAGCTGTATCAGGCTTGTCAGCTTGTTTGACAGCTACTTTTGTAGGAATTCCCTCAAATTTGCCGATCGCATCTTTAACCCAGTAGACTTGAACTGTCTGGGCATCCGTTGGCTGCAAAGGCTTTGGCTGTGGCTGTGGCGACTGTGGCGACTGTGGCGACTGTGGCGCTACAGGGGTAAGCCTCTGAGCTTGAGGCGTCTGAACCTGTGGTATCTGAGCCTGCGGCACCTGAACAGGAGTTGGAGGGGGTACGGGGATAATCACAGCAGGCGATTCCACAGGACTTGGGGACAGCGCCGGAGCGGTTGTCGGAGCAGAAGACTGCGTGTCTGCGGTTGGCGAACGGTTCGCCGTCCACCAGGCAATGCCCCCTCCAGTTACTAAAGCCAACCCGCAAACACCGGCAATGACTGCTGTTGTGGAGACGCGGCGTACTTCTTGTCCATCTTTCATAATACAAATCCTCCTTACAGATAGAGTGCTTGGGACGGTGAGGAGCAACTCCCGATCGGCTACATTTGTCTATGGTGAGATTCTCGAATCGAGACAATTGCATTGCTGCTAACCAACACTCTACGCCAAGTCCAACATATTCTGAATCCGACTATGGGCATCCTAGACCATAATATGAGATTTAGCGCGTCGAGTATGTCGCACTGTATCTCGATCGACCTAGTGGCTATATTCTATAGTAATCATAAAATTTAACGGATGGAAGGAAGTTCGGCAACGGGTTTTGTAACGAATTTAACCGAGCTAACTGATTTAACCGATGGATGTTGATGAAAAAAGGAAAAAAAATGGCTGTGGCGGATTTAACCGAGCTAACGGATAAAAGCAAGAAGAAAGTCGATCAAAAAATTCCCAAACAAAAAGCGCCCCTATTTCTAGGAGCGCTTTTTGTCAATCTCAGACTAAAATTTAGCCGTTGATGGAAGGAGCAACCAAAGCAACTGGAGT
>JAYUGZ010000711.1:0-3483 GCA_043767465.1 Cyanobacteriota bacterium | reverse complement strand
GCAACAACATACCTGCACGTGTAAAATTTAAATTTCCGATAAATATAGCAATTATATCTAATTTGTGAATGGGTTTTTTACTGATTTTGAGAAATTTTAGCAAAAATTGTGTAAAGTAATCTTAACAAGATCTTTGATTGCATTCATTCGCAGGAGCCAACAGCCGACTATGACGCCAGAACTAATTTTTAATGCAGGTAATCTGTTCGTTTTGCCTTTCTGGGCAATTATGATTTTATTGCCCAACTGGGGAATTACCCGAAAAGTGATGAATTCCTTGATTCCGTTTGCGATACTAGCCGTGTTGTACATATATTTGTTTGGTAGCAGTCTGACTCCCGAAAATGCGGCTGCTTTGTCGAATCCTAAGTTGGCAGATATTGCTAAGTTTCTGGGGGAGGAAACGGCGGCGGCTACGGGATGGATTCATTTTTTAGTGATGGATTTGTTTGTGGGGCGCTGGATTTATTTGGAAGGACAGCGGACAGGTGTTTGGACTGTTCATTCTTTGGCTTTATGTTTGTTTGCTGGGCCGATGGGATTGCTTTCTCATATTCTAACTGCTTGGATTACTGACAGGTTTTTCCCGAGTTCGGATCTGGTGGCAACTGTTACTCCCTCGGTTTAGCTTTTTCGCCGGAAGCCCTCGCGCGATACTTTCAGGTTGCTGTCGAGATGGATAGTATTTTGTAGGGTGTGCACGGCGCACCGGTTGAGTTTGTCGCCAACTACAAAGTCAACTTGTGCGCTTTTATAGCACCCTACAAAGTAGACTTGCATTGCATTCATTCGATCGCTGTTCTTGAAATGCGTCTGCGTTAATCTGCGTGGCATCTGTCTTACATCTGCGGTTTCCCGATCGATCCAAAATTTATGCAATTCAAGTCTAGTAAATCGGTGCGCCGTGCGCACCCTACAAAGTCAACAGAATTTTAAGACGTAGCTAGGGGCAGCACTAAGCGGGCGACAATTAAATTATTTTCTAACATTTCTAAGGAAAAGTCTCCCCCCATTAAGCTTACTGCTCGCTGACAAATTAAGAGATTTTGGACGATCGACCTATTTGAGGCCACAGCCAGTATATCCGGCCCGGAACCACCGTTGAAAGCAGCAAGTAACTGTCGATCGCACTTTCGGCCGCTATCAATCACAGACAACTCTAGCAAATCTGCCCCCAACAGCACCGAGCGAATCTCAATTTTGTCGCCAACTCCAGAGCGCCTGCAAGCCTGGGCCAGCAATTCGCACAGGATCAAATCCAGCTTGATGCTGTCGCCTTTGACGCTCAAAGTCTGACCCGCTCTCAGCGACACAGCAGTCTCTCTGTTCACTTCCAGCAAGATTTCCGACTGTTTGACCAGGGGGGCCGTGCGATCGAGCGATCGCCTCAGCCAAGCGCTCACAGGCACCGCATCTTGTGCGAATTGCAGCCGCCACTGTTCCTGTTTCAGCACCAAATGAATTGA
This sequence comes from Cyanobacteriota bacterium, assembly GCA_043767465.1. Lineage (GTDB taxonomy): Bacteria > Cyanobacteriota > Cyanobacteriia > Cyanobacteriales > Microcoleaceae > Microcoleus. The sequence continues at coordinate 2,017 of JAYUGZ010000711.1, read as the reverse complement.
CCCCAAAGCATTACCAATTTGCCGCAAAACCTGTTGGTAGCGCAAAGTTTTCAGAGCATCCTTTTGTTCCTTCGCCGACTGCAAAATCGACTGGCTCAACTCCCCCAACTCCTTCACCCCCGCTCCCGCAGCCCGGTAAAAATCCTCAAAACGGCGCTGCTTGTACCAGTTGAGCAGCTCCAGATCCGATCGCTGCGACTCCTGCGCCGATTGCACCGCCAAATACCTGCGCCACCAAGCCAACTGAGACGCCATCGAACTCAGTAAATTCACCGACAACTCCGACCACTGGCGCCCCTGAGCGTCCGCAACCACCACAATGCCCACAGGAGCGTGTTCTGGGGATGTCCGCAGCGCCACCGCCAGAATTTCGCCAATTCCCGGACTGCGCAGCCACCGCTTCGTCGCCAGCGGCAGTTCGCTCATGCTCTGTTGGAGCACGCCGTTAACCACCAGGGTTTGTTGGATCAAAGGATCTGTTTGGACAGGGATCACAGCCTCGGGATTGAGCGCAAATACGGGATTGGCAGCTACCGCCGCGGAGATTGAACCCGACTCCTGGCCGGGATTCCAAGTAATTACGGCGACTAAAGGACTGTTCATTGTCAGAGAAACGTGTTGGGCAAAGTTGCGATCGAGCTTTTGCAGCGCCAACTCCGGGAACATCTGGGCTGAAGCAGCAGATTTCTGTTGTCCAGAATGCTGCTGGCTAGAATGGTGCAACAGCGCCAAACCCGATTTGATTGATCGCTCAAATTGCTGATATTTCTCAATTTCCGAACTCTGCTGCCAGGAGTGCAAGATCAATCCTAGCTGCTGGCTGACTACCCGAACTAATTCTCGCTCCGATCGCCTCCAAGTGCGAGTTGCGCTGTGCCCGACAACCAGCAAACCCTCGATCGATTTGCGATTTGCGATTTTTGATTGGCGATTGGGGTTTTCTCCCTCCGACTGTTTCCCACGAGTGTTCGATGCCAAAAGCGATCGCACCCCCGCTTCCGCCAGCACTTCCCGCCAAGCCCCCAACCGCCCGTCTTCCTCCCAATTTTCGATCGCCAGAGGTTCCGCGCGATCGTCCAGCAGCCCCACGTCAGCCGCATCGAGAGCCCCCAGTGGCGAGGGTACTGGCCTGCGGTTGCGGGGCAGATTTTGGCAGACAATTTCAAAGCGATTTTGTTCTTCCCTGTAAAGCAACAGCAAAAAGTATTCGCACTTGAGCCGAGAGCACAACTGCTCAGCCGTATTTTTCAAAGTCGCCTCCCAGTCAGCATCGCTGTAGATGGCGCGAGCTATTCCGGCAGTTAAATCTCGATCGAGCTGCGTTTGCTCAATCCTCTCCTCCATTTCCGACAGAGGAGCCGTCAAAGCCACTAACTGCGCCGCTCCCCGCAGGTAATGTTTTTCATTATCTTGCCAAATCCGGGGATCGCTCGCCTCCACTGCCAAAAATCCCAACAATTCCCCTTCTAAAACAATCGGCGCCGCCAACAGAGAGCGAGCGCGGATTTGCTGCATCAACCGCCCCGTCAGCTCAGTTTTCAGAGAACTGTGAGATTCACCGATCCAAACGATTTCTTCCCTCGCCAAAGCCTGATAAAATTCTCCCAAGTCTTGGACAGTGATGCCCGAAGCCGGTCGGATCAGGCCCAAACCAGGAGCAACTTGGCGGTTGCTGACTCGACGCCAAAAATAGCGCCGCTCTTGCTCGAACCAATAAACATTGGTGCGCGTCGGCTCAATAAATTCATGGGCTTGTTCGACTACCGCTTCCAAGTATTGGTCAAGCGATCGCAATTCCCGCAACTGCGAAATCAGCGCTAACAAAGACTCATCCGGGTGTTTGACTTGTTGTCGCTGCCAATCTTTTTCTATTTGATAAAGAGCAGTTGCCAGCGCTCCAAATACGATCGCCAACTGCGTTTTTTCCCCCGAATTTGGCGACGCTCCCCACACCTCAGTCCCCAGCAAAATCACGCCGTAGCAGCGGTCTTTGTAGCGCAGCGGAAACAGAGTCGTG
>JAYUGZ010000710.1:0-3487 GCA_043767465.1 Cyanobacteriota bacterium | reverse complement strand
ATAAGTTAGCAATTATTGTCGTCTCCAGTCGGGATAGCGATGCGAAAAGAGGTAATCAAAACCGCTTCCAAAGACAAGCCAGCTTAATCGGAGAAGTTATCGGAATTAATCAGCTAAATGACAGCACAATTCAAGTCGAAATGCTGAAAACTTTTTCCGAGAATTACAGTGTTAGTCGCCTTTATACTGAACCCGTAATTCTTGAAGATATAATGAGTCAGCTTTATCAGCAAGGATATCGGAATTTTGCATATATTTCGCAAGCACCTTACATGAGTACGCTGCACATTACCAAGACTGAGGAAGATGAGGAAATGTCTTTCATGTCAAAAAAATTGCTCCGAACTTTGAAGGGAGAGCGCCGCGATATCAAAATTTATCCGATGTTTTTTGATAAATACTTTGTCCGCAGTTTCCTAGGTGATCAAGGTAAATCTTTTTACATTCAAGATGCAATGGAGCTTGAAAGCTTGTCTGCAAAAGGTAATCAGCAAGCTGTGATGTTTTTTAACTTGTTTAACGGGATTAAAGTCAAGCAACCGGGAGAAAAAAACTTTTACAATGGCGTGATTTCCTACTCAACACTATTGCATATATACGATGGGATTCTGGATGACCAAGACTTGCACCAAGGTTTGATTTATGATGGTGAAATCAAAGATACTTTGCTGCATTATCTCACAATATTCCATTTTTCCAGGTATGAAGCTCGGCAGAATATTAGCTTGAAACTTGACCCCTATGAGCGGATTATTGGCGATGATTCTGTTGGTGCTTTATCTGTGTTTCGTCATGCGGGCGGGAGTGCGGAGTTTAACTCGCTGGCTTTTTTGAATAAAGTAAGAGAAGTATTGAGCGTAACTGAGGAAGGTACAAAATAATGATAAGTGAAGATTTTGGACGGCTGTTTGAGGTTGGATTCAATATCGGGATTCTGGCATATATTCAAAAGGAAAAGATAGCTCATAATTTTGGTAATTCCTACCGTCTGGATTTGCAGCAGCTCAAATTGCCAATGATGATGGCAGAAATGATTAGAGAAGCTAATCTGCTGGCTAGTTTAGATGCTGAAATAGCTGAAAAATGGAGTTTGTTTTTTGTCCAAAAAGGCTTTCTGGGTGGGTTAAATTTTTTCCGGGAGTACGTCAAATCTACTGGCTGGAATTTGCACAGGTTGGAAATTGTCTATTGTCAGTGTAGTTTTAGTGATGCTAATAGTATCAGAACCTATAACAAGGGTGATAAAGAATCGTTTAAAGAGCTATTATCTCAGTTGACAACTGCCAGAATTAGTTTATCAGATGATGAGATTAACTCGTACATCCGGCGCTACTCGAAAAAAGGCGAGTTTTTGCAGGCTGATACGCTGATGCTGTTACAGCATGGGAATGATTTTAGAATTCTCTGCGTTGATTTGTCTGTGTTTTCTCCGACGCTAGCTCCAAAACCGGAGGATATCAATGAAATAGAGGTGATTCGGAAGTATTTGATGAGAGAAATTAGCTATTTGCGATCCAAAAGTGTGTTTTCTAATCTGCGGATGGATACCAGCACTTTGGGTGTAGATTTCTCGGAGGATTTAAAACGCTTTTTCACAGCTTTTAAGTATAAGGATAAGGAAAGCGTTAAGTTGATTCAGGCTGGTAGCTATGCTCACAGTTTCTATGGATTTCTGCAACAAACAGGTATCCTTGGACAAGATGCTGAGGTTTTGTTTAATGTGGTGGGTTATGCCGATCGCAATATTAGCACAATTTCCCTACGCAAGGACAAACTTAAGTTATTAGCAACTTGCGCCGAAATTTACAAAAAAGAACCTACCAAGAAAGAAATTAGTGATTCTCGCACCGAAGTTTTAGGTGTAATAGAATTCAACGCTGCTCGTAGTTTCAAAGAAGGGCGAAAGTTTGTCGATTCTCTGTTAGCAATTGAGAAAAATCTGACTAAACCTGTATGTCATACTGAACGAATAGACGATTTTGTTAATTCCATTGATATTATATCAGATGAACTGGCAGATAAATTGCAAATTGATCGCGGCTTGCATTTGAGAAATGCTCACGCCCAATTGATTGTGAAAGCGCTGCAATCTGATGAAACTTATATCTTTTTGACTGGGAATCCGGGAATTGGGAAAACAACTGCGATCGCCAATTTCCTGAAAAGCCATATCAACGACGGCTTTCTATTCTTATACGTCAGTCCCCGCAAGCAAGTAAACTTAGATATCATCGAGAAATTCAAGGATAAAAATACTGGTTTGCTGTGCAATGACAGGTTATTTTGTATTAACACAAACTCCGACATTATTGCCAGCCATTCGGGAAAACGTACAGTCAAGTATAGCTCGAATAGCCGCAGCGAAAACTTTACAGAAAAAACGGTTCATTTTCTTAAAGATAATCCCGAACTTCAGGTAAGAGAAAACTACCAGCGACAAATTGCTAGAAAAAACGAAACCGTAATTGAAGCAGCTAGCCTCAAAACTATGGGAGTGCTAAATAGCATTTGTAATGGAATTTATAGCCTGATTAACTGTCAAATTTCCAATAACATTGTCGCTACGGTTTCCATCCAATCTTTGAGGATGAAAGAAAATGGACAAAACACCCTTGATTATTTAGAACAGATATTTCAAGATACTTACAACAAACGGGATAAACGAGTCATCTCCGCTAAGATGCAAGAAATATCTAGCCGCATCAAACACATCTTCATTATGATAGATGAAATTACAGGAGATGACGGTGGCGTTGAGTTTCTAGCCGGAATTGCCAAGATGGTTAAAAAGCATGAGTTGCACAAGCCACAACACGGTTTTAATACTAAAATTATTGTAGCTGATGCTTCGATTGTTGACCCCGATGTGATTAAACAACACCTTGAAAATACCTCCCATGAACCGGATAAAATCTATTTTAAAAAGTTAGCTAAAAATTCGGATGTAATTGAACCTTTACAAGTTACTCCTTTTAAATTTAATAATCTAGCCGCAACGGTAATCAATGCCAATTCTTATCCAGCCCGCAGTTTACAGATAACTTACAAAGTATTTGTAGAAGCTGTTAAATACAATGAAAATGCGTCTTTAAAGCAGGATAATAATTTAGTAAAACGGGTACAATCCGAAATAATTCAGGATATCAATCAGCGATTGATGCAACCTGGTGTCGAACAAATTATAGTCTATATTCAAAGCAAGCAAAGATTGGCAGAATTGATTGAAAAAATTCAAAAAGAACGAGAATTTAATCAGTTTACTGATTATCTAGAAATTCACGCGAATATCTCGGAAGAGGAGAAAAAAAAAATACAAGAGTGCAAAGATACAGCTAAAGTAATCTTTATGACTGCATCTGGAAGTCGTGGTTTATCTTTCCCGAAAACGAAGCACATTTTAGTTGATATTGCTCACTTCCAGATTGAGAAAAATCTGATGGAAGTGATACAGGTGATTTATCGGGGGCGCGGCGAAGATAAATATGGT
>JAYUGZ010000709.1:0-1304 GCA_043767465.1 Cyanobacteriota bacterium | reverse complement strand
GTACCCATAAAGCAAAGATTGACCAGCTCTAGGGGGTTTTTCTCCTGCTTGTCGGTGAGATCTACGTGCTTTTCGACGGGGAGAGATTCGCCTGTGAGGGTGGATTGTCCCAGAAATAAATCCTTTGCCACAATTAGCCGAATATCAGCGGGAATCATATCTCCGGCTGAGAGAAATACAATATCCCCAGGTACCAGTAATTTGACGGGAATTTCTGTTCCAGCGATGCCTTGTTGCTCTTTTTGGGTGGTAGCTTTAGTATTACCTTGGCGACTCACTGCGGCGGTGATACTAACCATTTCTCGCAGTTTCTCAGCCGCTTTGTTCGACTGAAATTCTTGAGAAAAGCGCAGCAACCCACCAAAAATTACCATGATAGTAATGATGAGAGCGGCTGTCGGACTTCCGGTTAATAGTGAAACAATCGCCAGTACGATTAGTAACAGTGAGAGGGGATTTGTTACCGTTTTCAGCAGTTGGACATACCACTTGCTCGGCTTTTCGCGGGCGATTTCATTTAGCCCTGATTTAGCTAACCGTCGCTTGGCTTCGGTTTCAGTCAGCCCTGCCAGTGAAGTGTCAAATAATTGTAGAACTCCAGCTACATCTTTCTGAGCGATATCGATAAGTGCATCGGATGAATCTACAGAATTGGCATTCCGGCTGGAATTATTCATAAAGTAGTTTAATTTAAGTTATTAAATTGTCCGAAATTCTAAAGTTATTAAGTACTGCGATCGATCCTACCTTTATACTGTGAGGATCTCGTGAGGTAGTTATATATTGAGGTAGTGGATTGTGAATAATAAAGAGCGAAAATAATGGCTCAACTCATTTTGGTTCGGCATGGTCAGAGCCTCTGGAACGCCCTCAATAAGTTCACAGGATGGGTTGATGTACCCCTGAGCGAACGCGGTCGTGCTGAGGCTACAATCGCTTCCTGTCGGCTCAGTGGTTATCGGGTCAATGTCTGCTTCACGAGTAAATTAATTCGGGCGATCGAAACAGCGACCATCTGTCTGACTGAAAATGATGATATCTGTGGTGGCAAAATTCCGATTATTAAACACGAACAATCCGATCCAGATTGGCGCGGCTGGGACAACTACGATGGGAATCCGGCGGAAGAACTACCTATTTTTACAAATGCTGCCCTCGATGAGCGGTTTTATGGTGATTTGCAGGGTTTAAATAAAGCGGATACCGCTGCTAAGTACGGTAACGAACAGGTACAAAAGTGGCGCAGATCTTACAGTATCCGACCACCTGGCGGCGAGAGTTTGGAGGATACCCAACAGCGGGTA
>JAYUGZ010000708.1:0-3492 GCA_043767465.1 Cyanobacteriota bacterium | reverse complement strand
TTCGCCCTTGGCTTTCAAAGCATTAACTAACCGCAACTTGTGTTCGGGAACGGCTCGTGCAAAGATATTTGTACTTTGAATGCGCTGCTCTAATTCAGGATCACTCATGCCATCCAATTCTGCTCCGGTGATAATTGCTCCCATTTGCATCAATCCAACTTGACGGGCAATACTTTGAGCAGTTTCTGGATAATCACCGGTAATCATCACGACTCGAATTCCAGCGGTATAACATTCTTGAATCGCCGCCGCCACGGTTGGACGCACTGGATCGGACAGTCCAACTAATCCGATAAATTCAAACGGAAAGTCATGTTGTTTTTCGGGTAAATGCTCGATATTAAGCGACGGATGAGGCGGTAAAAATGGCGGCGGCGCACCAACAAGAGACGCTTTGGCAACGCCTAACACCCGCAATCCTTGACTTGCCATTTGACTAACTTGCGCTGCCATAATTTTCTGCTGTTGCAGTGTGAAATGGCAGAGATCCGCGATCGCCTCCGGTGCTCCTTTTGCAGCAACTTCATACAATTTGCGATCTGCTGATTCCCAAACGTGAGACATTGCCAATAAATGCGGTGACAGCGGATATTCTCGCAACAGTTTCCAATCGCTGTGCAAATGTTCGGTATCTGCCAAATAGCGATCGCCCAATTCTTTAAACGCTTTTTCCATTGGATCGAACGGATCTCTTTGGCTTGCCAGAATGCAAAACTCGACTAATTGATGAACTGCTTCTGGGAGTGCCTCTGATGAATGCAATCCCAAATCATAAGGCTGAGGGTTTTCAGCCTGGTTGTAGGCTAACAACTGCTGCACAGCCATCTGATTCTGAGTCAATGTCCCCGTTTTATCCACGCACAAAACGGTTGCGGAACCTACGGTTTCAACGGCCGAGGCGCGACGAGCTAAGACATGATTCTGAGAAATCCGCCAAGCTCCCAATGCTAAAAAGATTGTCACGACAACCGGAAATTCATTCGGCAAAATTGCCATCGCTAAGGTAATTCCGGCGAGAACTCCTTTGAGCCAATCTCCTGTTGTGAATCCATAAATTACCACAATTGCCACACACAGCGATAAAGCAATGCCAAATAAGCGGCTTACCAAGCGATTCATTTCCTGTTGCAAAGGCGTCGTTTCTGGCTTGATTTTTTGCAAAGCCTTGCCAATCTTGCCCATTTCTGTTTGAGCGCCGATCGCCTTAACTTGAGCAATTCCCTGTCCCTGAACCACCAATGTACCAGAATACACAAACGGCAATTCATCGCCTCCCGGACGTGCCATCTCTACGTTACCAACAGCGGTAACTTTGCGAACGGGTAGGGATTCTCCGGTTAATAACGACTCATCTGTTGAGAGATTTGAGCAAGATAGGACGATCGCATCGGCAGACACGCGATCGCCCTCCGCGAGCACCAAGAAATCGCCCCGAACCACTTCTCGCCCCGCAATCCGTTTTCGTTCCCCATCCCGAATCACCAAGGCGCGAGGGCTGGAAAGATCGCGCAGGGCTTCTAGGGCGTGTTCGGTTTTGCCTTCTTGGTAGAGACTAATTCCGGTGATAAAAAAGACGAAACCTAGCAGAATTAGGGCTTCTTGTAAGTCGCCTAAAATCCAATAAATGATACCACCGCCGACGAGTAGCAGAAAGATGGGATCTTGAATTGTGCTCCAGGCGATCGATAACAGATTGCGAGACTCAGCCGAGGGAAGTTCATTGTAGCCGTCGTCTTTGAGTCGGGCGATCGCATTTTGCTCAGATAAGCCAGCCACTGTATTGGGATCGAAAGTCGCAACCATATTTCTTTTTCCTATGAAATATCAAAAAAGATCTATCTGACTTGATGTTAAATGCCAAATTTAGCGGCATTAAATTGGTATATTTTTAGTTGGAAATTTAAATCATTTTGTCTATGAGTCTATGAGGGCGGGCACGGGGGCACTACAATTGGCAGGGAAATTTCATGCTTTGTAGGGGCAATCCCCCCGTGGTTGCCCTCTTGGACTTTATTTCTTAGTCCGCGCAGGCGGACTTTGTTTGACAAGAAGCGGTTTTAACCGCCGAATCTTTGTTTGTGCTTTAACTACACTCGGAATCACAACTAAATGAATCAGTCAATAGACAGATATTTGAATCGAATTTTATAATTGAAATCTCTATCAATAGGAATAGATCAAATTGAAAACTAGATAGCGATTAATGAGCGAGCTATAATACTCGTCTTTTAGAATTATTGATCTCTATATTTAGAGACATATTTTTATTAAGCCTGGCAGCTATGCTTGACTTGCGATCGTTTAACAAGTTTTAGAATTTACTTCAAAGTATAAGTATCTCAAATTTATATTTGAAAATTAATTTTATGAAAAACATAACTCTATTCGATCGAAGCGATCGCCCTGACACCGAAAGTAATTTGAGGTGAAAATGTTCAGTATTAGCTTGAATTTAAAGCAAGGAATCGATCGGCTAAAAATAAACAAATGGCTGATGGGGTTGCTGGTAGCAATTCCGATCGCAGGAATCGGCAGCTATGTTGCCTATAACCAATTAGTGACGGCACCTCAGCAGCGGGCGCAAAGCAAGATTCAGACAGCATTAGTCACGCGGGGCAATCTGACGATTTTGGTGTCAGCCAATGGCACTGTGCAACCCGAAAGTTCGGTCAATGTCAGTCCCAAAACCTCTGGTGTCTTGAAGCAGTTGCTGGTTAAAGAAGGTGAATTTGTCCAAGCAGGACAGGTGGTTGCCTATATGGATAACTCAAACCTCCAAGGGCAATTGCTCCAGGCCCGGGGCAATCTTGCTGCTGCTGAGGCGAATTTGAATAAGGTGCTCGCGGGGAATCGATCGCAGGATATCGCTCAAGCTCAAGCTCAGGTGGATGAATCCAACGCGAGTTTGAACAAGGTGATTGCTGGAAATCGATCGCAGGATATCGCTCAAGCTCAAGCCAACCTGAATAAAGTCCAAGTCACCTACAGACAAGCTGAAGAAGATTTGCGCCGCAATCAAAAGTTACAAGCAGCGGGCGCAATCTCGCAACAAGCTCTCAGTACGGATCGATCGACCCGTGATAGTGCGATCGCGCAAGTGGAGCAAGCCCAGCAAGCTCTCAATTTACTCAAAGTCGGATCGCGCCCCGAAGATATTGCCCAAGCCGAAAGTGTCCTCAAACAGCGACAAGAGGCGATGAATTTACTCAAAGCGGGTTCTCGCCCCGAAGATATTGCCGAAGCCCGTGCCAAGGTAATGGCCGCCCAAGGTGCAGTCGCGATCGTCCAACGAAGCATTGAGGATACCGTAATTCGTGCCCCCTTCGCGGGGATTGTTGCCCGCAAATATGCCGATCCTGGTGCATTTGTCACCCCAACCACAGCAGGTAGTGCGGTGACTTCGGCAACATCATCTTCAATTCTGGCTTTGGCATCCAAAAATGAAATCGTGGCGCAGGTGGCGGAAGCCAGCATTGCCCAAATCCGCGTCGG
>JAYUGZ010000707.1:0-8650 GCA_043767465.1 Cyanobacteriota bacterium | reverse complement strand
ACAAATTGCTTGGAGTCGCAAAGAATCATCACTTATTTGCTCTAATACATCTTCTAAGTCAGTTAAAAATCGGTAAAGTCGGTAAGGATGACTCAAATCTTCAATATGATTGGTAGCCTCAAAAACATCGTACTGTCCATCATCATTAACTAACCAGTCTTTTCCAGTCATAAATTTGACACCAATAGTCAGGGTCGATCTCCACTCTATAAGATATTCCTGCTAACTAGATGATGCGTACCTAATTCCTAGATGAATTTTTGCTGAAGAAACGGGCCGATGGAGCCTTCATAGTTTTATCTCCCATCCATCTCTTCCTCATCTAGCCCTCATATTCTTGAGTGTTAATGTAAATAACCTCAAATATTGAGAACAACAAACAGCCACAGACTTACCAGAGAGCAAGAACTCTCAAGCAAATATCTGGTCTGAAACTACTAACTATTCATCGGGAAATTAAACACATGAAAGTAAAATACATTACCACGATCGCGATTGCCACCATTTTAGGCTTGGCAACAGCTAATGTTAGCTACGCCAACTTCAAGGCTTCCACCAACTTAAACTCTACAACAACCGTTTCATCCAAGATTGCAGAAGCCAATCCTTGCGCTGGTAAAGCCAATCCTTGTGCTGGTAAAGCCAATCCTTGCGCTGGAAAAAATCCTTGCGCTGGTAAAGCCAATCCTTGTGCTGGTAAAAATCCTTGCGCTGGTAAAGAAAACCCTTGTGCTGGTAAAGCCAATCCTTGCGCTGGTAAAGCCAATCCTTGCGCTGGTAAAGCCAATCCTTGCGCTGGTAAAGCCAATCCTTGTGCTGGTAAAGCCAATCCTTGTGCTGGGAAAAGTAGCACAACAACTGCTCATCCTAAGTATTACACCGAAAAAGGCGTAGCTCTTGATGGTCAGGATGTCGTCGCCTATTTCACCCAAAGCAAATTAGTGATGGGAGTTAGCCAATTTAAACAGAATTGGGGTGGCACAACTTGGATGTTTGCTAGCGCAGCCAACCGCGATTTGTTCGCCAAAAATCCTGAAAAGTATGCTCCTCAATACGGTGGATATTGCGCCCAAGCTGCCAGTGAAGGAAATCTTGTTGTCACTCAGCCTGATGCCTGGAAAATTGTTAATGGGAAGCTTTATCTCAACTACGACAAGAAAGTACAGGCACAGTGGATGGGCGATATTCCCGGTCACATTGCTTTAGCAAACAAGAATTGGCCGACTATTCTGAATAACAAAGAACTGTTTCGTTAACTTCAAATAGGACTTATACCAATTTTTTATGAGGCTGCTCCCGAATCTGATCTCCCTGGCACCCCCCTTAATAAGGGGGGGACAAGATTCTTCTCAAAGTCCCCCTTTTTAAGGGGGATTTAGGGGGATCGAGATATGTGCAACTTCACATTAAATTGGTATTAGGGCGGGCGGGACGCCCATCCCACAACAAAATGTCTGGTGGCACAGGCATCTTGCCTGTGGCTGCTTAGGGCGGACGCCCATCCCACAACAAAATGTCTGGTGGCACAGGCATCTTGCCTGTGGCGCCCATTCATACATTTTCCTCAAAAAAAATATGACTTCATGGCTTAATTCTTTGGGCTTGCATCGTCAAAACAGCGCCCGCAGCAACCGGATACCGATCGCCACCCTCGTCATGTTAGGTTCAGTTATCATCACCGGTGGACTGGTTGCAGCTTGGTTTTCCGGTAACGGTACTCTCGATCATCTATTTGCCAAACTCCAATCGATGCAAAATCATCCTCCAATGTGGCTGGAAGTGCCAATGATAATGGGGGAGTCTTTGCTCACACCTACGATCGCTCTGCTGGCGATTGCTTGGCTAATCATGCGGGTTTCGCCCGTACCCCGAACCTGGTCGCGGGTTGTAGTCATAGGCATTTTGTTGGTGTTGGTGACTCGCTATCTGCTGTGGCGATCGCTCACAACCTTAAATGTATCCGATCCCTTAGATGGAGTCTTTAGCATTGGGTTGTTTCTGCTAGAACTTTTCCTCTTACTGACCAACATCCTTCAGTTATTTTTGATGTTGCTGGTCAAGGATCGCCGTTCCGAAGCGAATCGATTGGCGATCGATGTCGTTGAGGGTAGATTCACGCCAGCGGTTGATGTTTTGATTCCCACTTACAATGAGCCTGCCTATATTCTCAAACGCACGGTAATTGGTTGTCAAGCCCTCGACTATGCCAACAAAAAAATCTATCTACTCGATGACACGCAGCGTGAAGAAATCCGGCAAATTGCAGAGGAATTAGGGTGTGAATACCGCACTAGACCTAATAATCACCACGCAAAAGCAGGGAATTTGAATCATGCTTTGACTCATACTCAAGGAGATTTCATCGTTGTTTTTGATGCCGACTTTATCCCTACCAAAAACTTTCTGATTCGCACCGTTGGTTTCTTCCAAGATCCCAAAGTTGCCCTGGTTCAAACGCCTCAAAGTTATTATAATGCCGATCCGATCGCCCGTAACTTAGGTTTGGATAACGTTATCGCACCGGAAGAAGAGGTTTTCTACCGCCAAATTGAACCGCTCAAAGATGGGGCCGGCAGTGTTGTTTGTTCTGGAACCTCGTTTGTGGTGAGACGCAGCGCCTTAGAAGACGCCGGAGGATTTGTTACCGAATCCCTCAGTGAAGACTATTTCACAGGCATTAAACTCTCGGCTAAAGGCTATCGTTTGGTGTATCTCAACGAAAAACTCAGCGCTGGTTTAGCAGCAGAAAATATTTCTGCTTACGCGACTCAACGGCTGCGCTGGGCGCGGGGAACTTTACAAGCTTTTTTTATTGATTCCAATCCCCTGACTATCCCCGGATTAAACCTGATTCAGCGACTCGCGCATTTAGAAGGACTCCTGAATTGGTTTGGTAGCATTCCGCGTATCGGCTTTCTGTTGATGCCCTTAGCTTATTCCTTTTTGGGCGTGATTCCCATCCGAGCTACTGTTCCCGAAATGTTGTACTTTTTTCTGCCCTATTATTTGGTGCAGTTAACGGTTTTCTCCTGGTTGAATCATCGATCGCGATCGGCATTACTCTCTGATATTTATTCACTGGTACTGGCATTCCCGCTGGTTTTGACCGTCTTTGGGGTGATGTTATCTCCGTTCTCCAAAGGATTTAACGTCACAGCAAAAGGTACTGTGAGCGATCGCTTTTCCTTCAACTGGAAGTTAGCGCTACCGTTACTGCTATTATTTATTCCCAATGCCATCAGCCTGTGGCACGTTCTGGGAACCTGTTTGATTCAATTTCAGATGCACGCCTCAGAACCGGAAATCATCCAGCAGCTCAAAGGATTTGGGATTGGTTGGATTTGGAGCGCCTACAACCTTTTAATTATCAGCATCACGCTGTTAATATTGTTAGATGCTCCTAAGTCAGATCGATATGAATGGTTTGATTTGCGTCGATTGGTACGGCTGGCGATCGACGGACAAATCTTTTGGGGCGTGACTACTTTCATTTCTGAAGTGGGAGTTCATGTAGAAATGACTCAAGCCGGATTCCCTGAGATAATTCCAGGAGAAATGCTTCCAGTTACGCTCAAAATTCTGGAAGATAATTTGAGGCTGCAAGGAGAGATAACTAGGGTGGATTTTAGTAAGGAATTTCCCTCGGTACAGATCCGGTTTGATGAATTGGCTCTACCCCAACATCGATGTCTGGTGGAGATGTTGTTTTGTCGTCCGAATCAATGGAAACGCTCTTGTGCTCCTGGTGAGTTAAAATCTTTATTCTTGTTATTTGGGATTTTATTGAAGCCTCGGGTTTTGTTCGATCGCGATCGGGCGATCGATTTCGTGAAAGTCTCAAAAGTTTAGTTTTATCAAGTTTAAAAACAAAAAGGTGCTTTATGGAAATTAAAGATTTTCTGGCTTTGCTGCATCCTATTGTAGCTGTGGCGATCGTTTTTCCGATGCTGGGTATTGTGCTGAATATGGCTTGGCAAACTAGGCAGCGCCGCCAGAAAATTGCATCCGGCGATAAGAGCAAAATTCCCCCTGTAGTCGGCTCAGAACACGTCAAAGCAGGTAAAATTCTCTCTGGATCTGTGGTAGGAGTGACGCTGTTGGGTGTGGGCTACCCGATTTTTGAGCATATTTTGAGCAAGGATGTTTGGAGCAAAAACTCGTTTCAGGTAATTTTCATTGTGCTGATGTTTGTGGCTACGATCGCCTCTTTGGTCATGTTATATCGATCGACACCTGCGATGTGGCGGGGCGTATTTGCGACTCTGACGGGTGCTGGCTTGGTGATTCTGGGCGCTCAAGATGGCGTTTATCGGCGCACCGATGAATGGTATTGGTCTCACTACTACATTGGCATAGCTGCTGCACTGCTGATGGTTTTCTCCTTGGCGATCGTTCAAGATATCTACAAAGATCGATCGAACCGCTGGCGTACAGTCCATGTCATCTTGAACTCGATCGCTGTGCTGCTCTTTTTGGGACAGGGAATGACTGGAACCAGGGATTTGTTGGAAATTCCTCTGAGTTGGCAGAAACCTTATATATATAGCTGTGACTTCCCCAATAAGACTTGCCCCAAACCGTGAGTCACAGTGCCAGCCATAAAAACTCGTGCTACAGAACAATTATTAGGGCGAGTACACCGAACAGGTGCGTCGCCCTCAAGCAGTCAACTGCTTGAGGGCGACTTGTACCTCGAAGCAAGAGGATTGGAGTAATGAATCGTCTGATTTTAATTTCTCCCGATCGGGCGCAAGGGCTTTAAACCAATTCTTTCTGGTTAGATCCCCATGCAAGAGATTTAAAAATGGCGGCGCGCCCTACAGAGACTGTTGCATGATTTTCAGCAAGCTGCATAAATACGTACTAAGTATCTTGACATTTTGGGGAATCTATGATTTCTATTTTTTGCCATTGATTAAAAAAAATATTTGCAAATCTTAAGTTTTTATTAAATTAAGTATTATAATTGTGGTGACTTTCAACTAAATATTTATTCTCAATATCATGATAGCGGATCAATTTCCTTGGCTAACCGCAATTGTCATCCTACCCCTCATCGCTGCCCTCGCCATCCCTTTTCTGCCCGATACAGACGGCAAAACTGTGCGCTGGTATGCCCTGGGCGTAGGCATTACAGACTTTGTATTAATGTGTTGGGTGTTTTGGACACATTACGATCCAAGCATTTCAACTTTTCAAATTGTCGAAAAATATTCCTGGATACCTTCTTTAGGCCTCAACTGGTCTGTTTCGGTTGACGGACTGTCGGTGCCGCTGGTGTTGTTGGCGGGATTGGTGACGACGCTATCGATTTTTGCGGCATGGGAAGTCGATCGCAAACCGAAACTTTTTTACTTCCTGATGCTGGTGATGTACTCGGCACAAATCGGAGTCTTCGTCGCGCAAGACATCATGCTGTTGTTCATTGTCTGGGAACTAGAACTAATTCCGGTGTACTTGCTAATCTCGATTTGGGGCGGGCAAAACCGCCGTTACGCAGCTACCAAATTCTTGATTTATACCGCAGGCGCTTCCATCTTTATTCTGATAGCAGCTTTAGCAATGGGATTCTACGGCGGAGGCGCACCAACCTTCGATATGGTAGAACTCGGCTTGAAAGACTACCCGCTGGGTTTAGAATTACTGCTTTATGCGGGATTGTTCGTTGCTTTCGGCGTGAAACTCGCGATTTTCCCCTTCCACACTTGGCTACCTGATGCCCACGGAGAAGCATCTTCTCCTGTGTCAATGATTCTCGCCGGCGTGCTGCTGAAAATGGGCGGCTACGGACTGATTCGCTTGAATTTAGAACTTCTTCCCAAAGCACACGTTTACTTTGCACCGATTATGGCGGTGCTCGGCGTGGTTAACATTATCTACGGCGCGCTGAATTCCTTCGGCCAAACCAACATGAAGCGCCGGCTTGCGAATTCGTCGATTTCTCACATGGGATTCGTGTTGTTGGGTATTGCTTCCTTCACGGATTTGGGAATTAACGGGGCGCTGCTGCAAATGATTTCCCACGGTTTGATCGCCTCAGTATTGTTTTTCCTGGCTGGCGTGACTTACGATCGCACCCATACCATGATCATGGACGAAATGGGCGAGATTGGCAAAGTAATGCCGAAAGTGTTTGCCTTGTTTACGGCGGGCGCGATGGCTTCTTTGGCACTCCCCGGGATGAGCGGTTTTGCTAGCGAATTGTCAGTGTTTGTCGGTGTCGCAACTAGCGATATGTACAGCAGTTCTTTCCGCGCTGCGATCGTGTTTCTGGCGGCAGTAGGACTGATTTTGACGCCGATTTATTTGCTCTCGATGCTGCGACAGTTATTTTATAACTGTGGAACATTGGCAGCTTGCGATCTTGAGGATCTAAATTTGCAGAATCAGCGAAACAATCTCGATGAAGCGGTTTGTTTCGGTAATAGTTGCGCTTTACCTGGTGATGCACCGTTTATCGATGCTCAACCTCGCGAAGTGGCGATCGCATTTTGCTTTTTAATCCCGATTGTCGGCATTGGTTTTTATCCGAACATGGCGATGCAGGTTTATGACGCGAAGACTGTGGCTGTTAACGCCGAAGTCCGCCAGTCTTACACCCTCATCGTTCAACAAAATCCTCAGATTTATGCAAAAGGATTTTTGGTTCCCAAAATTGCACAGGCTCCAGCAGTGCCTGCTTTGGGCAAAATTACCGGATCTGAATCTGCATCGGTTTTGGGTATTGTCAAATAGAAGACCGGGCGGTTGAAACCGCGTCTATACAGACAAAACCCACTCCAAGCGGGTTGAAGAAAAAACGGTTAAAATTACATTATTATCTTCAGTCCGCTTGGAGTGGACTTTGTTTCTGTAGACGCGGTTTCAACCGTACGTCCGATCTGCAATAATCTGCGCTAGATTTTCCCTAGCATATCCCACATCAAGCATCGATTTATCCTGTAAATCAGAGACAACTTTCGTCAGGATATTTAGCGGTTCTTCCGAACCTGTTGTTTTCAGGAACAACAATTGCAGCCGATTTTTAACTACTTCTAAAATTGAGCGAGTTTTAGTTTCTTTACTTTTTTTATTTTCAGCTATAATCTGGCTAAAATTGTGAGTTTTTAGCAGTCGCATTCTTTCTATTCCTTGCGTCTTAACTGTCTCCAAAACCTCGGTTCGCACCTGATCGACCAATCTGTCGCTCACATACTGCACAATCAAAGGCTGAAGCAGAAAAACCGTTTCCCCGCCTTCACTGATTTTATCAATCAGCGAGCGACGCACGAGAGAATCGAGATTTTTTAGCAAATCGGACAGCGATGAATTGACCAACATTTGCTCTCGCAAAGTCGTCAGGGAAATCGGACTTTGAGCAATCGCCATCCAGTAGGCAATCTCTTGTTCAGAACTTGACATTCGATCGAACTGCTGCGCGAGCAAATTGCTGATGTGTTCTTCAATAAACAAGGCCGTTGCTTCCAAAAACTTGACAACGTTTCCATCGAAAAATTCGTGAATTGTTGTCGCCACAATCTTCAAGGCTAACAGATTGCCTCCGTACCTGGCTAACAAGATTTCCCATTCTTGATCTTGAGCGGACAAGCCTTTTTCTTGGAAAATCTCCCGGGCAATTTCTTCGGAAATAGCAGGTTTTAAAGACCGTACTTTTTCTCCCGCCAGCAAACTCAGTTCCGTAGGTTCTTCGGAACTAACTAGCACCAAACAACTATTGTGATTGACTTCACAGAGTCGCACAATTAAATCTCGATATCCTTCGCAGCCTTCGCGGTAGTGTCCCGCTAGTTCTTCGGGTCTGAGCACTGCTTCAAAATCGTCTAAAATTAGCAGACAGCGCTGCTTCCGCAGATCCTCGACTAAGCGGGAAATTTTGCCGTTGAGGTCGATCCTCTTCGTTGATGAGCCTCCCGTAGGGCCGGGATCGGCTAACGGCAGATCGGGTTTTTGTTGGTTAGAAAAAAGTTGCATTAAGCTAGTGAGGAAGTCGGATGGTGCTGGTGTCGATCGCAGCGATCGCCAAATCACAAAATCAAACTCATTCTGTAGCTGTTTTCCCAACTGCACCGACAGAGTTGTTTTGCCGCTACCAGCCAAACCCAGCAGGGCTACGACGCGACAATTATCCGATCCAATCCACTGCTTTAAAGTAGTTAATTCTTCAGTCCGTCCGTAAAAAACCGACACATCCGGTGCTTGGCCCCAATCTTCCTGTCGGCGCCCGTTAGCCATTTTGAAGACAGAACCTTTACCTCGACTAAAATCGCTCGAACCCTGCTCCGTGTGGTATGAAAACAGCAACTGATGTCTCAATTCCGACAGCTTTCCAGGGCCGTTCCCCGCAATCTGAAACTTTTTGTAAACTTCGCCGAGTCTTTTGCGAACGGCGATGTCGCTAATGCCAAGGTTGCTGCCGATGTTGGCTGTAGATTGACCGTCGAGAGCCATAAACAAGGTCTTTAACTCGGCATCTGTGACACCGCGCTGTTTGGCGATCGTTTGCACAAAGTTTTGAGGAATCGGAGTAGTCAAGGTAGGAATCTCGCCTGTACTAAAAATCTATCTTCCATTATATTGTCTGAATTCTCGCTGGCGAACAATTGAATCTGTAAAATAGGTTTGATCGTTCGGACGAAGAGTCCTCTGAGTT
>JAYUGZ010000706.1:0-3494 GCA_043767465.1 Cyanobacteriota bacterium | reverse complement strand
CCAGACGCTGAAAGGCATTCAAATTTGGATCACGGCGGCGTCGCCCTCGGTATCGGTGCAGATACTACAATTCGCCGCGCGATTGTGGATAAAAATGCCCGCATCGGCCGCAATGTTCAAATCATTAATAAAGACCGAGTGGAAGAAGCCAACCGCGAAAACCAAGGTTTTTACATCCGCAGCGGCATTGTCGTAGTTCTAAAAAATGCCACCATTCCTGATGGAACAATCATTTAGTAATCAGTCATTAGTCATTAGTTGTCAGTCATTAGTTTTTTAATTTAAAATCTGTCACCTGCTTGGCAAGTGACTGATGATAAATAACTAAATTAGTAACAGATTACCAATGACTGATGACTGATGACTGATGAGGATTTTTTAGTTCATTAATTGCAACTGCTAATTAAGGTTGTAAAAATACTGGCACGGTAAGACCACCACACATTAATATGGTACAGTCTCTGTTACTACCTGTTGTGAGACAGAGATGTTCGATCGCCTGCGTCTGGCGGATAGCTTCTGATTCTGGTATTTGCGATCGTAGCACGACTGACAAATGCGCTGCCCGTTTCTGAGCATCACACAGCTCTCGGAACGATCTTTCCAATCGTCGCAGCAACCGCAAGGCCAACTTAGTAAATAATTCATGTTGTCAGCACCCTCGTAGCGTCAAAAACTTATTGATATACCATCCTATCTTAATTTTTATGAAAGTGTGTGTTCTAGTTAACAGACAAGGGAGAAATTATGTTGTATTTATGTGACTTAAGTCTATACATAGGCGATCGAAATGAGATAGTATAGCATCGGTCAGGGAAGTAAAAAATATCTCGAAAGGTTGTTGAATTACTGCGCGCTTTAAGGTATGGTGCGGTGAGAATTCAGGCAGGAGATTCGAGGGAACTTGCTGATGAGAACCTGTTAGGATTTGCATTGGGTGAAAAGCTAGAGAAAGAAAAGTTCGTTAGCGTTCGCCTCGTTAGCGAAGCCCTCGTAGAGGATTTAAAGCCCGCCCCTACGGGAGGCTCATCAACGAAGAGGATCGCACCGCGCACCGCAAAAAAAGAGTAAAAAGAGCGATCGTCCGCGCCAGTTAACGCTGTGTTTGAGTTAGCACCAACAGCAGCCGCATCTACTATCCCCGGCTCGCCAAGGCGACGGTGGCACTCCGAGCCTTCGATGTGTCCGCCGCGCTAAAATCCCGAAGCTGCACAACTTCTGAACCTCTAAAACAGTAGCGGGGTGTGGAAATTGCGATGTCCCGCAAGCAACAACCGAACTCGATCGAGTCCCAACCTTTGATAACCTATAATTTAAATGAGGTACAGCAGGCAGTTTTGCCTGCGGCCTCAAACTATAGCACAAGGAATAAAAAATAAGGAAGAAGAAATAATAGAAATGGAAGTCGCAATCTTGCGGAAGGGTTTCAGCAATTAATAACGTCCTCACCGTCGGGCGGGGTTGCTATAATTTTGCCATACTGCTAATTGGGCATCTATTTTTTGTCACAACTAACAACTAACAACTAACAACTGACAACTAACAACTAATAAAGAGGGGATTGGTTAATGGCTGCAACAGATTTTAAAGACTATTACGCTATTTTGGGACTCAACAAAACCGTCAGCTCAGACGAACTTAAAAAAACTTTTCGCAAACTAGCCCGCAAATATCACCCGGACATGAACCCGGGGAACAAAGAAGCCGAAGCTCGTTTTAAAGAAGTAAACGAAGCTTACGAAGTGCTTTCAGACCCAGAAAAACGCAAAAAATATGACCAATACGGTCAATATTGGAAGCAAGCTGCTACAACTCCTGGGGGATGGCCGGGCGGGGCGGGTACGACTGTAGACTTTGGCGGCGTTGACTTCAGCCAGTACGGCAGTTTTGACGAATTTATCAATGCTTTGCTCGGCCGCGCGGCCGGCAACAGTGCGGGTAATGGCCGCAACCCTCAGTGGAATTATAGCAACTACCGCACCAGCAGCGGCGGGCCCAGCGGATTTGAGGATTTCGCGGGGTACGAGAACCGCAGCACAGGAACCTCTCGCGACACTGAGGTAACGATTTCCTTGACTCTGGGAGAAGCATTTCGCGGCACTTCCAAGCGAGTTGCTACGGGCGAAGTTTCGATTCCTGCGGGAGTGAAAACTGGCAGCAAAATTCGGGTAAAAGGCAAAGGTCAAGTTGACCCGTACACTAAGCAGCAGGGAGATTTGTACCTAAAATTAGAAGTTTTGCCTCACGCTTTCTTTCAGTTTGAGGGAGAGAATTTGGTGTGCGAAGTGCCGATAACTCCCGACGAAGCGGTATTGGGAGCTGCAATTGAAGTGCCGGCGCCAGAAGGTATGATAACTGTAAAATTTCCGGCGGGGATGCGATCGGGTCAGTCTTTGCGGTTGCGGGGTAAAGGATGGCCGAAACCGAAGAAAGATGAGCGCACTGATTTGCTGGTGAAAATTGCGATCGTCCCGCCGAAAGAAATCACTGCTGTAGAACGCGAATGCTACGAGAAAATCAACACAAATCGAACTTTTAATCCCCGCAACACTCTCAATCAGATGGTGCTTTAATCTGATAATTCTGGGGAGTGACTACTGGTGCGATCGGCTAATACCGTTTAGAAAAAGGTTGCTACAAGAAAATTGTTAAGTTTGTTTCGTTCACTCAATGTGTAAGGTGCGTCGCTATTAGATTTTAGATGAAATACCAGAGATTGAAGAATGGCGACACACCCGCTCGATTACTGTTGCATGATTTGAAAAAATGGTACTACTCATCGGTAGCTGTTAGCTGACTGGGTTGGCGACCTTGCTTGATGTTAATGCTAATTTTTTTAGCTCCTTTCTTCTCCAGGTCTTTGATGTAGCCGTTCGTGTTATTAGAAGCTTCATCCTTGGTTTCGTAGGGGCCAAAGTAATAGGTGCGCTTGGGCGAATCTGTGTCAACTTCCACCCACCACTCGCGACCTCTACTGCCCCCAATCGGTTGAGTCAGTATCCAGAAAGCAGCAACGTACATACCGAATAAATAAAGTCCGAACATAGTAGCTATCCCCGCAGTCAAGTAGTTTTTGTTGTTCTTAACTTAGCAGGACAAATAGCTCTATCGCATCATCCTCAGTGCTGATTTTGCCACCGTAATTGTTGAGAGTAAATGCTCGCTAACATCAGCATTTTGGTGGATAAGAAGCCAAGATTTAAGCCTACGCTATAAATAAAAACTAGGCTAAGCAAGGACTTGAATAAGACGATACTTAATATTATTGTTGAGGCTTTATTTATAGCTTCAGGAAGAAGTAATAGGAAATATTCAGCTCATGTTTGGATGATGAAAAACGCCGTAAATGTCGGGTACGGTAGAACCTAGAAAACTCAAACAGAATTGGCGAACTCTTGACCAAGAATTTCAAAGGTGGTACAAGCCCCCGGATTTATCCGTGGAATCAATCCAAAATCTCAAATCTAAAATCCTCAAGCCCCCGCATTTATCCG
>JAYUGZ010000705.1:0-1310 GCA_043767465.1 Cyanobacteriota bacterium | reverse complement strand
CCGCTACGTGACTGCATCGCTGCCTGTTTTGCCTTTCGAGAACGGTCAATTCGATTTAGCTTTGTGCAGCCATTTCTTATTTACTGATCCTCACCTTTCGGAAAAATTTCATCTGGAAGCTATTACAGAAATGTGTCGGGTTGCGAAGCAAGTCCGGGTATTCCCTCTATTGGATCGTTATGGGGGGATATCCGAGCACTTAAATCCGATCGTCACCGAATTGAGAAATAGAAGTTTTCATGTAGAAATTCCAAAGGTTGCTTATCAGTTTCAAATAGGCGGAAATGAGATGCTGCGAGTTAGCCAAGAAAGCTCAGCATAAAAGTAACCGTAACTTATTATTCTGTTAGGGAAACCAAATAACAGCCATTAATTCGCCAACTATTATCAAACTGTTTTTCCATGAGATAAATGGCTCTGATTGGGATGCCTTCGGAGTCGAGCAACAGCACCGGCTGAGCGGGAATTCCTTCTACAGTGGCGAGGTTTTCAAATAATACCGATCGCGGACGGTAGACAGCTTGATAGGCATTTTTTACCATGTACATAAAGTTTTCGGCTGTGCCAAACTGCTGCTGAATTCCGGGACTGGCGAAGGCAAAAGCCCCAGCAGCATCGTCTTTTTGAAATGCTTGCAGTTGCTGTTCTACGACTGAGCGAATGGTAGCGCGATCGCTGTTAGTAATTTGCATAATAATTGTGATCGGAAGAAGCAATTTAGGTGGGACGTTGTTGTCGTCCGTGGTAAATCTGTAAGATCAGGACTTCATCGTTTAAGATAGCGTAATGCAGAACAAAACCAACTTTCCCAAAGGTCACAATTAGTTTCCGCATGTGCGATTCGTTTAGTCGAAATGAGTAGCAATATTCAAGGATGGCTAGTATGGCTTTCAAGCCATAACAACTAAATATACATCTGGGTGCGGTTCATCCCTAGTCCCAGTCCGCAAGTGCAGCGGTGAAAGCATATCCCCTATTCTGAGAGGTAGCAACTCACAGGGTAAAGCGGGGATAAAAGGCAGACTACTGGTAGCCGAAACTGGTAACTGTTGAGCAAGAGTTCATGTGTAGCGAAAGCAAAGATGTGTCTGAACCACCGTTAACTAAGATGGTCTAACGGCTCAATCAGAATAAAACCGTTGCAAAACACGGTAAAGACTGATTAAGACCAAGCCAAAAGGTAAGGATAGGGCATAGGCGATTGTGTACTCGACCTATAAGCACCGCCCATAAACCCGGTGGATAGCATCACACTAAAAACTCAAACAATGTGTATTTGGAACGAAGTAACTCTCATATATTTCTGGAAT